>JAJWAL010000008.1:40588-53613 GCA_021618535.1 Segatella copri
AAAAACAGAAAAACCGTTGTACTCGATAGGAGAGAGTGCAACGGTTTTTTATTTTATTCTTTCAGCAGGTCGTTCAGGAAGTTGTCCAGATCGTTGTCCAGATTCTCCATCAAGTCACCACCTACAATGATCGTATCATCGTCAGCAAGATAGAGCTCGCCAATATGCTCTTTATCCTCATCTTCGAGCACAAAGCTGTATGGCTTGAGAATGCCGAGATGATCTATGGTATCAGCCTGTTTGCGCAATACATCGCGAAGCAGCTTTGCTACCTCGTCGTAGAAGTCTTCATCCTTGTTTTCTATCCATTGCTCAACAACGCAGCGGGTAATCTCGTTGTCATCGTCGTCAAAGGCTAGGAGTTCGCCACTATCTTGCGAAACCCTTACGTGGATGTCGGTCATTTGAGAAGTCTCGTCGTCAGATTCTGGCGCTGGGAACTTTTGAGCCACTTTTCTGATAAAGCGCTCTACTTGCATGATTGTTTGCTCTAATGTTTCCATATCAATTCTTTAATAATCAATGCAAAGATACATAAAAAATTGATATCACCAAAAGAAGTTGCTAAAAAAAAGCGTTTTTGCTTTTAATTTGTTTTCAAATACCCCGATTTTTAGGGTATAGATAACGTTTACGCTCCTTTTTCATATTTTCTTTTCGATTTTGTTTGCCATTTCTAAATAATGTAGTATCTTTGCACTTGAATTGCAAAAATGCAATCTCAACATTACAAATGAATAATAAAATAAAACATTCTGGCATCGTAGAGAGCGTAGAAGAAGGTTGTGTGTGCATTCGCATCGTACAGTCATCAGCCTGCAGCGCTTGCAAGGTGGCTGCTCATTGTACTGCATCTGAATCGAAAGAGAAGATGATTGAGGTTTCTACCTCAGAGGCATCTCTCTACCACAAAGGCGATAGCGTGGTGGTGACTGCTGATTCGGCTGTAGGCTTCAGAGCCAGTTTCTATGGCTATCTCTTGCCGCTGATACTGATGGTGATTGCTTTGGTCGGTGTACTGAAAGCTACTCACTCAGAGGGAGCCGCAGCGCTCTCGGCATTGGGCATTCTCATTCCATACTATGTGGTGCTCTACTTATTCAGAAACAAACTTAAAAACAAACTGAGCTTCTCGATTGAATCATAGGGTACGTGATGTGCTTCTGTAGTTTTAGTGGAGAACTCTTGTTTTAAAACAAAGAAAAAATAACAAAACAAAACACAAAAAATTATGAATTTTATTTTGATTGCTGTCTTGGTTCTCGGAGCAATCGCACTGATTGCAGCGCTGGTTCTCTTCGGAGTATCTAAGAAGTTTGCCGTCGAAGAAGACCCTCGCTTGGGCCAGGTAGGAGAGATTCTGCCAGGTGCCAACTGTGGTGGTTGCGGTTTTGCCGGATGTTCCGGTATGGCTGCAGCTCTGGTGAAGGGTGCTGATGCCGGTTCTATCGATGGACTGATGTGTCCGGTAGGTGGTGCCGACGTGATGGGCAAGGTAGCCGACCTTTTAGGTATGGCAGTAGCCAATACCGAGCCAAAGGTGGCTGTGGTTCGTTGTAATGGTACTTGCGAGAATCGTCCTCGCATTGCCGAGTATGATGGTTTGCACACTTGTGCAGCTATGAATTCATGTGGCGCTGGCGAAACAGGCTGCGGGTTCGGCTGTCTGGGTTGTGGCGATTGCGTGGCTGCCTGCCAGTTTGGCGCAATCTCTATCAATCCTGAAACTGGCATTCCTGAGGTTGATGAAGAGAAGTGTACGGGTTGTGGTGCTTGCACCAACGCTTGTCCACGTCATATCATCGAGCTCCGCAAGAAGGGTCCTAAGGGCCGTAGAGTTTATGTTCAGTGCGTAAACCACGACAAGGGTGCTGTTGCCAAGAAGGCTTGTAGTGTTGCTTGCATCGGATGCGGTAAGTGCCAGAAGGTCTGCAAGTTTGATGCTATCACCATTGAAAACAATGTGGCTTATGTTGACTTCAATAAGTGCCGCATGTGTACCAAGTGTGTTGACGAATGCCCAACAGGTGCTCTCGTAAAAGTTAATTTCCCAGTTAAGAAAAAGGAGGAATAATCATGAATTTGAGAACTTTTAGAATTGGTGGAGTTCACCCAGAAGAGAATAAGATTACTGCCGAGATGGCTACTCAGGTAGCTCCTCTCCCTAAGCAGGCTATTTTCCCACTTGGTCAGCACATCGGTGCTCCTGCCAAGCCTGTAGTTGCCAAGGGCGACAAGGTGAAGGTGGGTACACTTATTGCTGAGGCTGGTGGCTTTGTGAGTGCTCCTATTTACAGTTCCGTATCAGGAACTGTGTTCAAGGTAGATACATCTATTGATGCTACCGGTTATCGCAAGCCTTGCATCATTATTAATGTAGAAGGCGATGAGTGGGAGGAGAGTATCGACCGCTCTGATAAACTCGAGACGCTGGAGGCTCATACTGAGCTTACTCCAGAGGAAATCGTAAACCGCATCAAGGTAGCAGGTGTCACTGGTATGGGTGGTGCCGGTTTTCCAACCTTCATCAAGCTTTGTCCTCCTCCAGGAGCCAAGGCTGAGTGCGTCATCATCAACGGTGTAGAGTGTGAGCCTTATATCACAGCCGACTATCGCCTGATGATGGAGCATGCCGATGAGATTCTCGTTGGCTTGAACCTTCTGATGAAGGCGGCAAAGGTAGAGAAGGGCTACATTGGTATCGAGGACAACAAGCCTGCTGCCATCAAACTCTTCGAGGAAAATACTGCTAATGACGCTCGTATCGAGATTGTACCTCTGGCTAAAAAGTACCCTCAGGGTGGTGAGAAGCAGCTGGTGGATGCCGTTATCCGCCGTCAGGTTCCAGCTCCTCCAGCTATCCCTGTCAACGTTGGAGCAATTGTTCAGAATGTCGGTACTGCCTTCGCTGTTTATCAGGCAGTTATGAAGAATAAACCTCTCTTCGAACGCTATACTACCGTTACCGGTAAGCAGGTGAAGAACCCAGGCAACTTCCTCGTACGTATGGGTACTCCATTCTCTCAGATGATTGAGAATTGCGGAGGTTTGCCTGAGGGCGACAACAAGGTGCTGGCTGGTGGTCCGATGATGGGTAAGGCTGTAATCAGCCTCGATGTACCGGTAACCAAGGGAACCAACTCCATCACCGTATTGACCGATGCTGATGCTCATCGCAAGAAGGCTCAGCCATGTATCCGCTGTGCCAAGTGTGTGGATGCCTGCCCAATGGGCCTGGAGCCATACTTGCTCGCTACCCTGAGCGTAGTGAAGGATTATGAGCGTCTGGAGGCAGAGGAGGTAACATCCTGCATCGCCTGCGGTTCATGCCAGTTCACCTGTCCTTCACATCGTCCTATCCTCGATAATATTATCAATGGTAAGGGTGCGGTAATGGGCATCATCCGAGCTCGCAACGCCAAGAAGTAAGCGTTCACGTCAAGAATGAATTTCATTTAAGAAAGAATTTAAAAGATAAAATGGGAAAATTAATCGTTTCATTATCGCCACACGCTCATGGAAATGAGAGCGTAGAGAAGAACATGTACGGAGTGATTATCGCTCTCGTGCCTGCCATCCTCGCATCTTTCTATTTCTTCGGCTTGGGTTCAGCAGTCGTACTGCTCACCTCTGTGGCAGCCTGCGTCTTCTTTGAGTGGGCAATTACAAAATATCTCCTGAAGGAGGAGACCAGCTTGCTCGATGGTTCTGCCATCATCACCGGTCTCTTGCTCGGCATGAACTTGCCAAGTAACCTTCCTCTCTGGATCATCATCATCGGTGCCCTGTTTGCCATCGGTGTAGGTAAGATGAGTTTCGGCGGTCTGGGTAACAATCCTTTCAATCCCGCTTTGGTAGGCCGTTGCTTCCTGCTCGTCAGCTTCCCTGCCCAGATGACTTCATGGCCTATAGCCGGACAGATGCTCAGCTATACCGATGCTACAACCGGTGCTACTCCGCTGGCTATCATGAAGACAGCTATCAAGACGGGCGATGCTTCTGTTCTCAACCAGTTGCCTGATGCGATGAGCATGCTCTTCGGTGCCACTGGCGATACCTTCGGTGCCGGTACTACCGGTGAGGTTTGTGCATTCGCCCTCTTGCTCGGTTTGGCTTACATGCTCTGGAAGAAGGTCATTACCTGGCATATTCCAGTCAGCATCATCGCTACCGTATTCGTTTTCAGCGGTTTGATGCATTTGGCTAATCCTGTTTATGCCAATCCTCTGGCTGTCATCTTCAGTGGTGGTCTGATGCTCGGTGCCATCTTTATGGCTACTGATTATGTAACCTCTCCGATGACCCACAAGGGCATGCTTATCTACGGTGTATGCATCGGTCTGCTGACCGTCATCATCCGTAACTGGGGTAGCTATCCAGAAGGTATGTCGTTCGCCATTCTTATCATGAATGCGTTCACACCTCTTATTAACACATACGTTAAACCAAAGCGCTTCGGTGAGAAGCCAGCTAAGAAATAAGGAGGACAGAGACATGCAGAAATTAGAATCATCATTGAAGAACATGGTGCTTGTGCTGGTGGGCGTAGCGCTCATCGTAGGTGCTGTTCTTGCATATATCAATCATCTTACATCTGGTCCTATCGCCGAGAAGGCTGCACAGAGTCTGGCTGCCGGTATCAAGAGTGTGATGGGTACTGAAGAACTCCAGGTGGCTGAGCCTGAAGAGGTGAAGCAGGAGTTTGGCGGTAAGGAATTCTCTTTCACCATCCACAAGTGCTCAGACAAGAGCGGCAAGCAGCTGGGTGCTGCCGTAGAGAGTACTACCGGTGGTTTCGGTGGCGATCTGAAGGTGCTCGTAGGTTTCGATACCGAGGGCAAGATTATGGGTTATACCGTGCTTCAGGCTTCAGAAACTCCGGGGCTGGGCGCCAAGGCTGCTACCTGGTTCCAGAAAGACGGAAAGGGTAGCATCATCGGTAAGACTCCAAAGGATGGCGACCTCCACGTATCTAAGGACGATAAGAGTGGCAATGCAGTAGATGCCATTACCGCTTCTACCATTACCAGCCGCGCCTTCCTCAAGGCTATCAATCAGGCTTATGCCGTTTATGCCAAGAAGGATGTTGACGGCGAGAGCGGTGCATCTCAGAAAGCAGATGCTGAGAGTGGTGCATCTAAAGTTGAACATAACGAAAAGAAAGGATAAACCGATATGAGTAATGTTAAGATTTTGATGAACGGACTCATCAAGGAGAATCCAACCTTCGTGTTGCTTCTCGGTATGTGTCCTACTTTGGCTACAACAACCAGCGCCATCAACGGTCTCTCTATGGGATTGGCTACCATGGCGGTGCTGATTTGTACCAACTTTGTTATTTCCTGTATCAAGAAGATTACCCCGGATATGGTTCGCATCCCTGTTTTCATCGTAGTGATTGCAGCCTTCGTAACCATCCTTCAGATGTTGATGAGCGCTTATGCTCCCGACAGCATCAATCAGGCGCTGGGTATTTATATTCCGCTGATTGTAGTAAACTGTATCATCCTGGGTAGAGCAGAGAGCTTTGCTGCCAAGAATTCGCCTATTGCCAGCCTCTTCGATGGCATTGGTTGCGGTTTGGGTTTCACCCTCGGTTTGACCATCCTGGGTAGTGCCCGCGAGATTCTCGGTGCAGGTAGTGTATTCGGTATCACTCTGTTGCCAGAGACTACCAACATTCTGATGTTCATCCTGCCTCCTGGTGCTTTCCTCACCTTGGGTTACATCATTGCTATATTTAATAAGGTAAAGAAGTAAGCGTAGGCATCGCTTCAAATCAATGAAATAAAATAGAAATTATGGAATATTTATTGATATTTATCTCTGCGATATTCGTCAACAACATCGTCTTGTCGCAGTTTCTCGGTATCTGTCCATTCCTGGGCGTATCGAAGAAAGTTGATACAGCCATCGGTATGGGGGGTGCCATCGCTTTTGTCTTGACCCTGGCAACCATCATTACCTGGTGTGTTCAGAAGTATGTACTCGATCCGTTCGGATTGCAATATCTCCAGACCCTGGCGTTCATCCTCGTGATTGCAGCCTTGGTTCAGATGGTAGAGATTATCCTGAAGAAGGTTTCTCCTGCACTTTATCAGGCACTCGGTATCTTCCTGCCTTTGATTACTACCAACTGTGCCGTGCTGGGTGTAGCCATCCTGGTTATCCAGAAGGATTACAATCTGCTTGAGAGCGTGGTTTACGCCTTCTCTACAGCTCTCGGCTTTGCCCTGGCTCTCATTGTCTTTGCCGGCATTCGCGAGCAGCAGGCTCTGGTCCGTATTCCTAAGGGCATGCAGGGCGTAGCTATCGTCATGGTAACTGCAGCGCTCCTCAGCCTCGCCTTCATGGGATTCTCGGGCGTAGATGGCGGTTTGAAATCGCTCTTCGGATTGGAGTAAAACTTTTACTGAAAGTTGATAAAATAATAATGGGAATTTGCGGATGGTATGAACCGATGCAAATTCCCATTTTTTGTACTTGATTTTTCTTTCTCTCTTACTTGAGATCTTGATTTTTCTTACTCTCTGACCTGTGTGGTCTTGATTTTTAACTCTCTGTGTTTATAAACTTGAAATTATAACTCTTTCTGTTTCTTATCTTCTGTGTCCGAAGCTTCCACCGCCGTTGTTCTTGCTAGGGGTAGAAGAGCGAGGGGTGAAACCGCCGCCAGTTGAACGGTTGCCAGAACCGCTGCTGAATGAACGGCTCATGCTGCCGCTGCGGTTGCCACCGAAGATATTGCTTCTGCCGCTTCCGAAGCTGCTGTTGTTCTGACGGCTGCTGTTGCCGAAACCACGGTTGTTGCTGGTGCTGCTATTGCTGCTGCCGAAACCACGGTTAGGACGGCTGTTTCCATTTCCGAACCCGCCATTGTTCTGTGGACGGTCGTTATTGTTTCCGAAGCCTCCGTTTTGTGGTCGGCTGCTGTTTCCGAAGCCAACGTTGCTGTTAGGTCGGCTGCTGTTTCCGAAGCCGCGGTTTGGATTCATCTGAGGTCTGTTCTCCCGGTTCAGATTTCCGAAAGATCTTCCTCTGCCGTAATCACCGCGGTTGAATCCGTCTCTCATACCTATTCTCGGATTTCCTCCAGGGCGAGGGCCGCCGAAGCTTCTTCCGTGATACCAGCTTCTGTTTCCGTTTACTCGCCAGCTATGACCTCCACGGTAAGATACGTAGAAGTGAGGGCGACCGAAATAGAAGTAGTCGCGGCGAGGATAGCGGGCGTAGATGCCGAAGTGCCAGTAGCCCGCATTCCAGTAGAGCGGACGGTAGAAGTAGGTGGCATTGATATATGTTCTATACTGCCAGTCGAGCAGGATATAGCTCAAATCCATGTTGCGCTGGCGCCAGTAAGCACCATATAGGTCATCGTATGTATCTACACTCATCAGGTAGTCGAGGTTCACCTCGTAAGCTGCCTCATACTGGTCTTCCGTAAGATTGAGCTCGTAAGCCATCTTATCAGTCAGGAAGAGAGCCTGCTGTCTAGCCTGCTCATAACTCATTGCAGAAGCGGTAGTGAATGTCATCGTGAACATGGCTACCAGAGCTATTATCATTCGTTTCATAATCGTATATTTTTTAATTGTTATACTTCATGTTTCTTTTTTCTGGTGCAAAGATACGATGTTTTTTGCTTCTACGGTTGGGATTTCCCCTAAAGGGGTGGGGGAAAATCCCTACATCTTTATTTCGGGGCTGCGGAGTACTATATATAATAAGGTGTAGAACCGGTGTGGAGCGTAAAGGTTTGCGTGAAGATTTTCGCTATTTTTTGAACAATCAAACGAAATATTTACTACCTTTGCACTCAGAAAGACGATCTGATGAATAGATTGGAATTTAAAACGAAAAGTAAAATAATAAAAAACAAAATAAACAAATCATGAAAGAGCTAAAAGCATTAAACAAGCGCACCGCTCCTAAGAGCGTCGCTCCAGAGAAAATCATTCAGTTTGGTGAAGGTAACTTCCTCCGTGCATTCGTAGATTGGATTGTATGGAATATGAACAAGAAGACCGACTTCAACGGTTCTGTCGTTGTAGTTCAGCCATTGGCTGGTGGTATGGTTGACTGGCTGAACGGTCAGGACTGCCTCTATCACGTAAACCTTCAGGGTAAGGAGAACGGCCAGGCTATCAACACATTGGAGCGTATCGACGTTATCAGCCGTGCACTGAATCCATATTCTCAGAACCAGGCTTTCATGGCTTTGGCTGAGCAGCCAGAGATGCGTTTCATCATCTCTAACACTACAGAGGCTGGTATCGCATTCGATGACTCTTGCAAGTTTACAGATGCTCCTGCAGCTTCTTATCCAGGCAAGTTGGTTCAGCTCTTGTTCCACCGCTATAAGTTCTTCGAGGGCGACCCAACCAAGGGTATGATCCTGATGCCATGTGAGCTGATCTTCCTCAACGGTCACCACCTCAAGGAGTGCATCTATCAGTATATCGAGCTCTGGAAGGGCGATATGGGTGCTGATTACGAGGGCTTCAAGGAGTGGTTCACCAACCACTGCTACGTTTGCGCTACATTGGTAGACCGCATCGTTCCTGGTTTCCCACGCGATACCATCAAGGAGATTCAGCAGAAGGTTTGCTACAAGGACAACCTCGTAGTTAAGGCAGAAAGTTTCCACCTCTGGGTTATCGAGAAGGCAGAAAATATGACAGTAGAGCAGATGCAGGAGGAGTTCCCAGCTCACAAGGCAGGTCTCCACGTGCTTATCACAGATAACGAGAAGCCATACCACGAGCGTAAGGTTACCCTGCTGAATGGTCCTCACACCGTATTGAGCCCTGTTACATACCTCAGCGGTGTAAACATTGTTCGCGATGCTTGCGAGCACCCAGTATTGGGCAAGTATATCCACAAGGTACAGTTCGATGAGTTGATGCAGACTCTGAATCTCCCTATGGATGAGCTCCAGAAGTTCGCTTCTGATGTATTGGAGCGTTTCGAGAATCCATTCGTAGATCATCAGGTAACCAGCATCATGCTCAACTCATTCCCTAAGTTTGAGACTCGCGACCTGCCAGGTGTAAAGATTTATCTTGAGCGTAAGGGCGAGTTGCCACAGGGCTTGGTATTCGGTCTCGCTGCTATCATCACTTACTATAAGGGTGGTGTTCGCGAGGATGGTGCTCCTATCCAGCCAAACGATGACCAGAAGATTATGGACAAGCTCACCGAGCTTTGGGCTACCGGCGATACTCAGAAGGTAGCTGAGGGCGTATTGGGCTTCGACTATATCTGGCACGAGGATTTGAACAAGACAGTTCCTGGTTTGACTGAGTTGGTTAAGAAAGATCTTGACCTTATTCAGGAGAAGGGCATGTTGGAGGCTGTTAAGACTATCCTCTAATAAAAAGATGTTCGTTCATAAATCAAAATAACGATTAAAGTTGAAAATAGTTATAAGGTTTTGTGTTAGTTGTTAGCATTCATTTTCATGCTAATTAATAAAGGCGGGGAGCTTGAGAAAGCGCCTCGCCTTTTTGCTTATTGTCAGCTTTGTGATGTTTCAGAATCCTTAATGACCGGATGGTTGATGATGAGCGGCACTCTTTCTACCACTACCATGGAAGTGTCGAGGCCCAATGCCTTAGGCTCGTCAATACCTATCTTGCTGATAAGAGCGTAGATGCTCATCAGCAGGTTCTGTTGGCGATTATCTGAACTCTCCGGGTAATATACGCGGTGAATGATGATGAATCGGAAATCGCCCGGAATTCCGTATTTGCGCAGCGAAGGATAGGTGCTTTGCAAATCTACCTTTCCGTCTGCTACCAGATCTTCCACTACTTGTCGCAGATAGAGACTCACCCTAGGCTCTATGCGGAAACCAATGTGCATGGTTACGCTGTAGAGGGTGTCGGGAATCAGGGTCTCGCAGTTGTACTCCAGCGTGTCAGGGGTGTCAACAAACTCCATGTTGATAAGCCAGTAATGGTCAGCACGTTTCGGCTGCTTGTTGATGATGGAGTAGAGCAACTTGTCATCTACGGCACCTTCCTTGTTGGCGTGGTTCACATAAACCAGGTTGGAAGCATACTTAGGGATGCTCTCGTCGGCCTTGATGTCGGAGATAATCTGATAATAATCATCCAGCGGTTTGGTGCTGATATAATGGCGACGTATCTTCATGGCTTTCACCCACACGTACATCATCAGGAACAGGATTCCTCCAATGAGCATCGTACACCATCCACCTGCAAGAAACTTTGACAGATTGGCAGTCAGGAAGATGGCTTCGATGATGCAGTATGCGCCCATAAACAGCATCGTGAAAATCCGTGCCACTCCCTTGCTGTGCAGGTAGAAACCGAGCAGCAGGGTAGTCATCAGCATGGTGATGGTGATGGCGAGTCCGTAGGCTGCCTCCATGTGCGAGGAGTCGCGGAAGAGCAGGATGATGAGAACCACGCCGATGTACATGGCGAGGTTGATCATCGGGATATAGAGCTGCCCCTTAACATGGGTAGGATGCTTGATTCGCATGCGCGGCCAGAAGTGCAGGTTCATGGCTTCGCTCAATATGGAGAAGGTTCCGCTGATGAGTGCCTGGCTCGCAACGATAGCCGCACCCGTGGCCATGATGATGGCGAAGAACAGCATGCTCTGTGGCATGATGGCAAAGAACGGATTCACTGCCAGTGCCGTATCAGCATGATTCAGCACCCATGCTCCCTGTCCCAGATAGTTGAGAATGAGCATGGTCTTTACGAAGCCCCAGCTGATGGCGATGTTCTTTCTGCCGCAATGTCCCAGGTCGGAATAGAGAGCCTCTGCACCGGTAGTACAGAGAAATACGGCACCCAGAATCAGAAACCATTCAGGCGATTTTGCCAGCAGCATGGCAGCATAATAGGGGTTGAAAGCCTTCAGTATCAATGGGTAAGACGTGATGCTGAAAGCTCCCACCACGCCCAGCAGCAGGAACCATAGCAGCATAAATACGCCAAATGATTTGCCAATACTCTCTGTGCCAAACCGCTGCACGAAGAAGATGATGGTGATGATGCCCAGGGTGATGGGGATGACTGGCAGGTTGGGACTGATGCTTTCGAGTCCTTCGATGGCTGTGGTCACGGTGATGGCAGGGGTGATGATTCCGTCTGCCAGCAGGGTGCTTGCGCCAATGATGGCCAGTAGGTAAATCCACTTGTACTTGAGTCGGCGCAGCAGGGCATAGAGGGCGAGGATGCCTCCCTCGCCATTGTTGTCGGCACGCAGCGCTACGCATACATATTTGATGGTGGTCTGGAGGGTGAGTGTCCAGATGATGCATGACAGTGCGCCCAGGATGGTGCTCTCGCTGATGCTTTCGCCTGTATGCAGGATAGCCTTCATCACATAGAGAGGTGATGTTCCGATGTCTCCGAATACAATGCCTAATGTAACGAGCAATCCCAGAAAGCCTACTCTGTGATGATTGCAGGCTGCTGAACTTTCTGCTTTTTCTTTCATTTTTCTTCTCTTATATAAATTAAATATTATCCTTTTTAGGACATGAAAATGTCCTTTGTGATTATAAATTTGCGTGCAAAGGTATAAACATAAGCGGTAAGATAGAATTTGTTTAACAAGATTTATCGGATTTAACCTTTATTCTTTGGCGATATGAAGAGACGAATAGAGGCGAATGCCGATAAGACTACTCCCGAGAAACTTCTGAACCTAGCGAAACTTGAATAATTAATAAAGGCGGGGAGCTTGTGAAAGCGCCTCGCCTTTTGCGTATGTTTTGTAAGTTTCTTTTCAAGTGACTGTTGTAAAGAAAAACAGTTATTCAATGATGTGGTTGATGACCATTCCTGCGATAGCCATTCCGAAGGTTGCGGTGATGTGGCAGAGCGAACCGTTGATTTGTGCCTTAGTAGAGCACCATTCGTGTTCTACCAGTTGCTGGTCGCCCGGAGCATCATATACGGCAGTATCAGTACCCCTCTCTCCGCTAATGAGTTTGGCTTTCGGGCATAGGCATCCGCCCGTGCCGCAGGCTTTGTTCACCCCTTGGTTCTGCATCGGTTTTTCTTCGCTGTATACGCACTGGAATTTTCGTCGTGGGAAGGTTTTGTTCTTCTTGAATTTCTTTCGCAGTGCTCTTGCCAGCGGGTCTCCATCCACCTTCCAGAATTCAGATTTTCTTACCATGAATGGGTCGGTGCGCAGGGCAGCTCCCATAGAAGATATAAAGGTGATTTCCTTAGGCAGGGCAGTGGCACGCAGAATGAGGTCAGCCTTATCCTTGAGCGAGTCAATGGCATCGATGATGAAGTCGTATTGCTCCATGTGGAATTCATCGGCAGTTTCTGCCTGATATATTTTCTGATAGGCTGTGATGTTGGCATCGGGGTTGATTTCGAGCAGTCGGTTGCGCAGCGCCTCTACCTTCACTTCGCCTATGGTTCGGCTTGTAGCCATCAGCTGGCGGTTGCAGTTGGTTACGCATACCCTGTCGCTGTCTACGATAGTGATGTTTCTCACGCCGCTTCTCAGGAGTCCTTCTGCGCACCATGATCCTACTCCTCCGATACCGAAGATGAGCACTCTTGCCTTCTGAATTTTCTCAAGATTATCTTTTCCCAGGAGCAGTTCGGTGCGTCGCTGCATTCCCCGCTCCATTTTCGTTATTTTATTCTCCATTTTATTGTTTGTAAAGAATTCTAATGTATATATCTGATGCAAAGTTAGTGAATAAAATCCGATGTCGGCTGATATGAATAAATGTTTATAATTCTTTAACTCATTCAACTTCTGAACTTGCGAAACTTGAATCAACTTTAAAAAATAAATATGATGAAATCCTTTTCCATATTTTTTTTGAATTTCTCTTCTTTACACAATAATTAAAGCCCGATAGGAGAGCGTTGCTGCTTCCTGTCGGGCTTGAATCAACTTAAAAAATAAATATGATGAACTCCTTTCCGAAATTCGGCTAGATGTGGAAATCTACCAACTTCAGCCATCGCTTGACATCAAACGACGGACAGTCTTTGTGAACGTTCGGCAAA
>JAJWAL010000193.1:0-2875 GCA_021618535.1 Segatella copri
ACTGGAGATATGAAGCAAGATACTAAAAGAATACCTTATGGGCGCAATGACTTCGTACAAATCATAGAGCAAAACAATTACTATGTGGACAAGACGATGTATTTGCCAGCATTGGAAGATGAGGCGGTAAACCTCTTCTTTATCCGTCCTCGCCGTTTTGGCAAGAGCGTATTCATCAGTATGCTCCAGGCTTACTATGATTGTAGCATGAAGGATAAGTTCAAGGATCTGTTCGGCAATCTGTGGATTGGCAAGAATCCTACTCCCCTTCAAGGTAAATACCTGGTTCTCTATCTTGATTTTTCACAAGTAGGCGGACGTATCGACCAGTTGGAAGACAAGTTTAATCGTTATTGCAAAGTGAAGTTGGATAGTTTTGTGGATGTTTACCGTCAATACTATTCTGAGGATTTTGTAAAAAAGGTCTTCGAGGCTGAAGACGCCGTAGACAAGCTGATACTTATCAACGACGAATCGAAGAAGCTGAATCTTCGTACCTATCTCATCATCGATGAATATGACAACTTCACCAACACGGTGCTCAACGAGCAGGGCGAAGGAGTATATCGTGCCATTACCCATGCAGAAGGCTTTTATCGTGACATCTTCAAGAAATTCAAGGGTTCGTTTGAACGTATCTTCATGACGGGTGTGAGTCCTGTTACGCTCGATGATGTGACCAGCGGTTTCAACATCGGATGGCATATATCCACCAAGGAGCAATTCAACCAGATGTTAGGCTTTTCTACAGAAGATGTCTATCAGATGTTCAACTATTATAAGGATAAGGGCGAAATTGCTGCCAATGCCAACATTGATGACATTGTTAACGAAATGAAGCCCTGGTATGATAACTATTGCTTCTCAAAGAGTGCCTTGACATCTCAAAGCAAGATCTTCAACTGCGATATGGTGTTCTATTATCTGCGCAACTATCTGAGTTCAGGCAAGGGACCAGAAGAGATGATAGACCCCAACACCAAGACCGACTATAACAAGATGAAAAAGCTCATCCAGCTCGACAAGCTAGATGGTGACCGAAAGGGCGTGATTCGCACGATTGCCGAGAAAGGAGAGATTGTGACTACTCTCTATGACACCTTCCCTGCAAGAATGATAACAGACCCGCAGGTATTTCCAAGCCTGCTGTTTTATTATGGCATGCTTACCATAAAGGCTACGAGAGGAGCAAAGCTTATACTCGGAATTCCGAACAACAATGTGCGCAAGCAATATTATGAGTATCTGATAGAACTCATGGATGCAAAAGCCTATGTCAATGTAAACAAGCTTACTGACTATTACTACGACATGGCATATGAAGGCAAGTGGCATGAAGCCTTGCAATACATGGCAGATTCTTATGCCAAGATTTCTTCCGTACGTGACGGAATAGAGGCAGAACGTAACATGCAGGGATTCTTTATGGCATATCTCAGTCTGAACGATTACTATTATACTGCGCCAGAACTGGAGTTAAGTCATGGTTATTGTGATTTCTTCTTATTGCCAGACCTTACGCATTATGAGGCTAAGCACAGCTACATCATAGAACTGAAGATGCTGCCGAAGAAAGATTTCAATGTAATTTCCAAAGGGGAAAGCAAGACGAAAGCCGAACTGCAATGGGACGAGGCTGTGGAGCAAATCAACCGATATGCTGCAGCCCCAAGAGTAGAAGTTCTAAGGCAGGGGACTCAACTGCATAAAATCATCATGCAATTTGAGGGTTGGGAACTAAAGAACATGAAGGAGGTATAATTTACTTATCACATAAGCAACCCCCCATCCGGCTTGAGAAAGAAGGATGGGGGATTTCTGTATTTTATACTGCTATTCCATTACGCATTATATCATCATATAAGGGTGATGGTTTGCATTCTTCAATCAACACCGGTTCTATAGATGTATCTATATTAAGGGTGGCAAGCCATAATGAAGATGTAGTGTCCAGCCAGTCGCCATTAAGCTTAGGTATTACTACTGCTACATCAATATCACTATCTTTTCTTGCTTCATTTCTACTACAAGAACCATACAGATATACTTTCGCATTAGCAAGCAATGGAAGTATTGCTTCCTTGTAGCATTTTACTATCATTAAAGCATGTTCTCTATCCATTGTTTTAAAACTTTTGTTTTATTTATTAATGTTCTGCAATATTCTGGAGTCAATTTCTTCGCTAGCTCATCTTTGTAGGATGGGTATCTTGCCTCAATATTCATTGGCATTAATTCCGCAAGAAATTTTAGCTGTTCTGATGTCATTTTTGATACTAACCCGCAGCTTTGTGCCAACTTCAAGAGGTTATGGATGTATGGAACCTCGTCTGGTTTTATAGCACTCCAATACGACTTTATTGTTTTTTCTATAACCAAATGGCACATAAAGCCAACATATAGCCATCTTCCACCGTTGTACATAACCTCAGCGGTTTCGATGTCATAGTCTGCAAGTTCTTTCCAATATTTAACTTTATCTATTGCCATACTTTTCTTGTTTTTGTGCAAAAATAGACCAAATAATTAAGATTGCCAAATTTTTAGTGTTAAAAAGATTTTTTAGAATAAAAAAATCCGTAGAGCCGGATATGTCCTTTCCTCCGTTAGGCGTTCCGGCGGATCGCCTAACAGACTAGCGAATCGTATTATACCAAGCCGCCTCATTCTGATAACTCAAGTGCTTCATTCTGATAACTCAAGTGCTTCATTCAGCTACTTCAGCTACTTCATTCAGCTACTTCAGCTACTTCATTCAGCTACTTCAACTATTTCCTTCAGCTAACAGAGCTATTTCCTTAAGCTACTTCAACCATATCATTCTGACACATCAAGTACTTCATTCAGCTAACTGAGCTACTTCGTTCAGCTAACA
>JAJWAL010000194.1:0-2843 GCA_021618535.1 Segatella copri
AGGTTGGTTATCAACTGACCTCATGCCTGAAATTGGGCATCTATTCCGGTTTGACCCGCCTTACTGGCGAACGTATGGATGGAATGCCGGAACATCTGCATAAGAACAACTTCTTGTGGGAAAGTGGCATAAGATTAGGAATCAACTTGCCTTTTACCAATCATCATCCGTAACTCCTAAAACAAGATAGAGAATGAAAGCAAAAAGAAGATTTAATATTTGGTTATGGGTGCTGTTATGCGTCCCATGCCTGTTGGCAAGTTGCGACCATGATGTTCATGATGGCAAAGAAGAAAGCGGCTTGTCGGTATCGCTCACTTGGGCAGATGAAGCCGACCAAGGTACGGATGTGAAAGATGTGAAACTCTGGATATTCAATGCCGATGACGGTTCTTTTGTAGAGGAAAAACATTATGGCAGTGCGCAGGAGGTGGCAAGCCAACGCTTCGCTCTTCCTGAAGGGCATTATCAGATATTGGCTATTACCAATCTCATAGAGCCATTCTTCACCACTGACCAGACCAGGGCTTTGACTAATTGGAACAATATCCAGATAGGCTTGACCAATCCTAAGGATGTGAACCATAATGCTTATTTCGGAGTGACCGACGTGAGGATTGACAACAAGGAAGGCAACTATGTGGTACAGAATCCTGTCAAAAGCGTGCTTGCCGAACTGACCATCATCATAGAGAATGTACCTAAAGGTACAGAAATGAGTGGTAAGGCATTAGATGCAGCCTGGTGTCTGTTCCCTACACAGAAGAATGGTGATGGCGACTATGGCTTGCCGAGCATAGAGCCAACGGAAGTGGAAATACCTACTATCCTGGCTACGGAATCAACCCTGAAATCGGAAGTCATACGGCTGATGCCGACCATACAGGGAAGTTCCGCCTCTCATGTTTATCTCCGCCTCTTGCTGCCTGACGAGACCTTGCAGGAGTATGACATCACCGCCCCTGCGATGAAGGTTGGAGGAAAGTATGAGTTGCGACTCAACTACAACCAAATGCAGCCAAAGATGAATCTGGAAGCTACCATCAACGGTTGGACGAACCTCAACAATGAAGTAGAAATAAAATAATAATAACTTTTAAAATGTTTATAAGATGAAAAAGATGACTAAGTTCTTCGCCCTTGCACTCTTGGCTGGTGCAATGGTTTCATGCAGTACAGAAGACACCGCACCTTCTACCCAGAACGATAAGGTAGCCGTGCAGTTTACTGGTGGTATCAGCGTAAACACCCGTGCTGCCGGTGTAGCTTGGGCTGATGGTGACAGGATCGGTATCTTCATGACAGAAGCAGGCAAGACACTCTCTGCGGATGTAATCAAAGAGGGTGTTGACAATGTTTGCTATCAGTCAAATGGAAGTATAGCCTTTTCACCTGTTTCTGGTGGTAAGACTGTTTTCTTCCCGATAGATGGAGATGTGGACTTCTATTCTTACTATCCACAGACCACTGTCAATGACTACAAGGTTGCACTTGATGTAACAGACCAAACGAAACAAGAAACTATCGACTTCATGTATGCCAAGACAGAAGGCTGCAACAAAGCTACGCCACAGGTAGACTTGAAGTTCTTCCATAAGTTAAGCAATCTTATTTTGGAGGTTCAACCAGGTAACGGTCTCACGCAAGAAGACCTTAAGAAAATGACTGTGACAGTGAAAGGTCAGAATACCAAAGCCACTTTCAATCTTGTGGATGGAACTATCTCTGGTGAAGAAACTCCTGCGGACATCACGATGAAAACTACCGAAGCTGGCAAGCTGTATGAGGCAATCCTGCTCCCTACAGAAGAAGCAACCCGAGTGATAGAGTTTGACCTCAAGAATGGTTACGACGCTCCTTTCGTATGGACAATGCCTGTAAAACTTGAGGGTGGCAAAAGATACCACTATACAGTAGTAAAATTGAGTCGTTCTGCCGTAGATATTTCTGGAACCATTAAGCCTTGGACAGAGGCAGGAGACAATAATGAACATATAGCACAATAACAACTCTTAAATAACAAGATATATGAAGAAATTTAGATTCTTATACATTGCTGCCGCAGCATTGCTGTTTGCAGCTTGCGCTAACGAAGAAGACGGTATCGGCAACAATGGTCCTGTTGCTGCTACCGTACAGGCGGACATTTCCAACAATATCAAAACCCGTGGAACTGCAGACAACAACAGCTGGACAGCAGGCGATGCCATTGGCGTATATGTCACATCATCTGGCTATACAACAGGAGACAACAAAAAATATGTAACAACAAAGGGGGATGGTACTTTTGAAGCTGCTGACAATGATAACACCATCTATTTCAAGGACAACAAAGAGACAACGTTTAGTGCATACTATCCTTACAAGAAGTTTTTGACAGATGGTAAAATGAATTGGAGAATGGCTGAAGTAGAAGCGAACCTACCTTGTGAGGCAGATGTACTTTTTGCCTCAGGGGCTACTGCAAGTAAAGCATCTCCAACTGTGAATTTTACAGATGCAGAACATCGCTTTAAGCATTGTATGAGTTTGGTTGAATTCAAAATTAAGCCAGGGCAGGGTGTCAAAGATAACAATTATAAATTCAATCGCTTGAATATGAAAGGAATATTTATAAGCGGTAAATTTGACACAAGAACAGGTTCGGTTGAAGCTGCTGGTGACAGAGAAACTCTTACTCGTGTTTTTAATGATGTATCTTTTGAAAGTGAAGAAAGTTTTGCTTATATCATGTTGCCGCAAAGCCTTGAAAGCAATAAGATGGATATAGAGATTTACTTGTTGTTGAATGATAGCGAAGTAAAATACACAACCCCTATAACACCATCCACCAATGGACAATT
>JAJWAL010000063.1:0-17762 GCA_021618535.1 Segatella copri
GAGATTACCCACCACCTGAGGCTTCGTAAACACATCCCATGCCGGCCAGCCAGGGATGATAAGATAATAAGGCAAGATGGTAAGCACACCATAGAAGAAGACCTTGCGGGTAATAAAAGCTGCGCCATAATCGCCCGATACCGATTTCATCAGGAGCGAGTAAACCGCCCAACTCATACATGCCGTAAAAGCCAAGGCATCGCCTACAGGCGACAGATGCAGCACGAATCTGCCATTCAGCACCACGATAATCATACCTACAAAAGCGAGCAGAGAGCCCAACAGCTGTATCATGTTGATACGCGAAGAATGGCGATAAACCAGACGAACCAGCAAGGTAGCAAAAAGCGGACAGGAACATACGATGAGCGATGTATTGGTCGTTGTGGTATAATTCATCGCCTCGTTCTCGCTCAGGAAATAGAGCGAACCACCCGTAATACCCAGCATCGCCAGCTTAAACTCATCCTTCCAGCTATCAGCAAACATCCGCTTATGATTCACCATCAGCATCAGGATGTATGCAATACTGAAACGGAGCGTAAAGATCTGTGCTGGTGAAAGCCCGTTCAGCATCAGCACCTTGGTAGAAACAAAGGTGGTTCCCCAAATGGCTACGGTGATAAAAGCCACAAGATGATATAATAAATTGCTATTATTCTGTTTCATTCTATCTGCTATTTTAAATTTTGCTGCAAAATTATAACTTTTATTCGAAATGAGCAAATTGTAAGCAAGAAAAGCTGAAAAAGACAATAAAAAGCGAAATTGGAACAAAAGAAAAATGCGTTAAGAAAAGTTACATCAGCATTTTTCAGTGTTCACACTCTGCCACTTTTCTGTCGCACCACAACACATTTATTTTCCTAATTATCAGCGGTTTACAAAAGTTCCATTTTTACACCCATCCACTTTTCACTTATCACCCATCATTTTTTCATTATTTATTTAGTAATTTTGCAGATGAATGAGCATATACGCCTAAACGCACAAAAAAAACGTGAGAGGCGGTGTGCAAAACAAACAACTGCAAGAAATAAACAAACCATAATAAATATTACTTATGAAACAGTTCATTTTATCATGTGTCCTGTCGGTTGCAGCCATCGCTCCATCTCAGGCACAGCAGACTACCAGACAATTGCCAGTCTATCTCGACCAGACCAAGCCTGTAGAGCAGCGCATCGATGATGCCATCTCCCGCATGACGCTGGCAGAGAAGATACGCATCATCCATGCTCAGAGCAAGTTTTCATCAGCCGGTGTACCACGCTTGGGATTTCCTGACTTCTGGACGGATGACGGACCTCACGGAGTGCGTCCTGACGTATTGTGGGATGAGTGGGAACAGGCAGGTCAGACCAACGACTCCTGCGTAGCCTTCCCTGCCCTCACCTGTCTTGCCGCATCATGGAATCCGCAGATGAGCCGCATCTATGGCGAAGCATTGGGCGAAGAAGCCCTGTATCGCGGCAAGGACATGATTCTGGGTCCTGGCGTCAACATTTACCGCACGCCTCTCAACGGCCGCAACTTCGAGTATATGGGCGAAGATCCGTTCCTGGCAAGCATCATGGTTGTGCCGTATATCCAGGGATTGCAGTCTAAGGGCGTATCAGCCTGCGTAAAGCACTATTGCCTGAACAACGATGAGGAATACCGCCATCAGGTCAACGTAATCGTAAGCGACCGTGCTCTCCACGAAATCTATCTCCCTGCCTTCAAGGCGGCTGTTGAGAAGGGTAAGACATGGGGCATCATGGGAGCCTACAACCTATATAAGAATGAGCACAACTGCCACAACCAGTGGACCCTGAACAAGATTCTGAAGGGCGACTGGAAGTATGACGGTGTCGTAGTAAGCGACTGGGGCGGTGCTCACGACCTGGAGCAGTCTGTAAAGAACGGGCTGGATATGGAGTTCGGCACCTGGACAGACGGTCTTACGATGGGCGCTACCAACGCCTACGACAACTATTATCTCTCCATGCCTTACATGAAGGCCATACAGGAAGGCAAGTTCACCCAGAAGGAGCTGGACGATAAGGTACGTCGCGTATTGCGCCTCTTCTATCGCACTACGATGAATCCGAACCGCCCTCATGGTTTCCTCTGCTCTGAGAGCCATTATGCAGCTGCCAGACAGATAGCTGAGGAAGGCATTGTATTGCTCCAGAACAGGAACAATGTGCTCCCTATCAACACCCAGAAGGCTAAGCGCGTACTGGTAGTAGGCGAGAATGCCATCAAGATGATGACCGTAGGCGGAGGCTCTTCTTCGCTCAAGGTACAGCGCGAGATTTCGCCTCTCGAAGGTCTGAAGACGCGCCTGGGCAAGGACGGCATCGAGGTAGATTATGCCCGCGGCTATGTGGGCGATGTAACGGGCAACTACAATGGCGTTACAACCGGCCAGAACCTGGAAGACAAGCGCAGCGAGGCTAAACTGATAGCCGAAGCCGTAGAGAAAGCAAAGACAGCCGACTATGTCATCATGTTTGGCGGTCTGAACAAGAGCGACTTCCAGGACTGCGAGGGTCACGACCGCAAGCATTACGAATTGCCATACCATCAGGATAAGCTCATCGAGGCTTTGGCTAAGGCAAACAGAAACTTCGTTTATGTCAACATCTCGGGCAATGCGGTAGCCATGCCTTGGAAGGCTAAGGTTGCCGGCATCGTACAGGGCTGGTTCATCGGTTCGGAGAGCGGCGAAGCCCTTGCAAGCATCCTTACAGGCGATGCAAACCCTAGCGGCAAGTTGCCGTTTACATGGGTCAACTCGCTGAAGGAAACAGGTGCTCATGCACTCAATACCTACCCGGGAACCTGGCGTCAGGAAGGTGGAGCCAGCACGAAGGGCAACATCATTGATGAGGAATATAAGGAAGGCATCTATGTAGGTTACCGCTGGACCGATAAGGAGCGCATCAAGCCTACCTTTGCATTCGGTCACGGCTTGAGCTACACCCAGTTTGCCATCTCTAATCTGCGCAGCGACAAGATGCAGATGAAGCAGGACGGCACAATAACCTTTACCGTAAACGTAAAGAATACAGGTAAGCGTGCCGGAGCCGAGACGGTTCAGCTCTACATCCACGATGTCAAGGCATCGGTAGACCGCCCTCAGAAGGAGCTGAAGGGATTCCAGAAGGTTTATCTCCAGCCAGGTGAGAGCAAGGATATCAGCATCACCATCAGCAAAGAGGCCCTCAGTTTCTACGATGAAGCATCTTCATCCTGGAAGGCTGAAGCCGGAAAGTTTGAGGCTCTTGTTGGTAATGCAGCCGATAACCTGAAGCTCAAGAAAGCCTTCGAGCTCTTTTAAAAAGAATGATTCGATTCTGAGAAATTGAACGGAGGTAAGAAATAAATATAACGCATAAAAGTTTGTTACGGTGAAACGCCGTAACAAACTTTTATTGTATTCCCCTGCTTTTCATCCTATCGACAAACTTGTAGAAACAGGGGCTTTCAAAAATATCAATATCCTGATTATCAGAAGATTAACACACTTGACACCATTAAACAGGGCGCATGGGTATCTGCAGCATTTAGTCCTGAATTTTCGCAAGTTTGCGCCATCACGCCCAGAAAGGCTTATTTCATGCCAATCTGCTTCACACGCTGCTCGAACTCTTCTCTGTCACAGATGGCACTATTCTTGATTTTGGCGCGATAATTATAGATAGTGTTCACAGAATAGTGAAGGAACTCGGCAATCTTAGAACTATCCTCGATGCCCAGACGGATAAGGGCAAAGATACGGAGGGTGGTAGAAAGACGGCTGTCATCTTCGAGCACGATACGCTCTTCAGGCTTCAAGAGGGCATTGAACTCCTCAACAAAGTCAGGGAAGAGCTTCAGGAAGGCGGAATCGAAATACTCATACAGCTCGCCCATGTAGGCCTCGCCAGCCTGCATCTGCTCCAGCAACTTGTTGAGTTCTCTAGCCTTCACCAGTTTCATTACTCGCTTGCGCATGGTCTCTATCTTGTCGACATAGATGGCACAAAGGCGCAGGAATCGACCAATATATACTTCCTTCATCTTGTTACTCTCGTTGAGTGACTGGTTCATCTCGTTGAGCGACTGGTTCATCTCGTTAAGACGCTCATTTGCCAACTGCAAGGCATGGTTGGTTTCCTTCAGCTTATGATGGGCCGCAGCAATGCGCTTGCGCTGCTTGTTGGCATAGTAGAGCAAGACCATAACCACAAAGAGAAGCAGGACAGAAAACGCTACCATGAGCCGCAGATGCTGGTTGCTCGAAGAAAGTTCTTTCTGATATCCCTCCTCAATCTGCGTGAGCACCGGCATGATCTGGCGGCTGCGGATAGGCGTATTGAAAACGGTAGCCGACTTCCAGGCAAACTTGATATACTCATGAGAGCGCTTCTGCTCGCCCAGTTCGGCGTTGAGCAGATTGGCAATTTCCCAGAGAGAACCCTGGTCCATCACAGCCAACTGGACATCGCAGATAGCAGAACGCAAGAGGCAGCGGAGGAACTGCTCTTTATCACCAAACTGATTGTAGGTCAAGCCGCGATAAAACTGTACGATGGCATACTGATGGGTGCCCGGTTTCGTCATCGACAGCCGCTTATCGCTCAATCGCAAAGCCTCCTTCATATTGCCTGCATCGCGTGTCCTCACCTCCTGCATCTGCAGATAAAGGTCATCATCATGACTGAATGTGCTGTCTATTACAGCCTGATAGTCATTACGCTTGCCGGTATAATATTTCTTCAAAGAGGGAACGTTGGAATAATATGCCATCTCGCCATACAGGTGCTGGCAAGCCCAGAGGTAGTTGCGTTTGCCCTCAGCATCAAGATCAGCGATATTGACAGACTTCAGCAGGTCGTACGATTCGGCATAATCGCCCGTGGTAGATTCCTGGAAAGCAAGCAGCGCCTTGGCATTCCCCACCTTCTTTTTATCGCCCATTCTGAAGGCAAGTTCCATACACTGGTTGATGTATTTCAGCGCCATATCGTTCTTGTAGGAGCGGTATTCCTCAAAGAGCGCAAAGCAGGCATCATACTTACTGCTTAGGCGCCTGGCGGTCTTCAGTTTCTGCTCCCAATCGCGAATTCGGGCTTCACGTACCTTCACATAATCAGCCGAATGGGCAATGGCGTTGTCCAGACTCTGAAAAAGTTGCTCTATATTATCTGTTGTTTTTGCTGCAAGAGAAAGAGGCATCAAGACAAAGAGCAGGAAGAAGAATGCCTTTCCCCATAATTCATTTACGCGATACATCAACTTGATTCCGTTTAAGATTGATTTATTTTCATGAGGTTTCATGTGCAAAAGTAATAAAAAAATCGGAAACGACAAAATCTGATATAGAAGAAATGTAGATTTCTTCGCATTTTTCATCTATACCGCATCCACTTTTTATGTTTCCGGCATTTTTCTTATCCATCTCATTATCAGATACATCTCTTCCTGAAAAAGAAAATTTCATCCACATTTTAACATTCGTATCGCGCATCGTATCATCTTTTTTATTATCTTTGCATAAGATAAGCTGCATTCGGCAATTTGAAAGCAAGCTTTCATTGCGCTCATTTGCATTATCTTTGCAGAAGATAAGCATCAAAAATAACAATTAACATAATAAACAATGAGAACAGCACTTTTATCACTCACATTTCTTTTGGCTGGTTCTATGGCAGCACGTGCTTTCGCCCATACGGCAGCCCCTAAGAAAAAAGTAACTGCCACAACCAAGAAAGGCAAGATTCTACCCATGAAGGAGTATATCGACCAACTGATGGCGAAGATGACGCTACAGGAAAAGATTGGTCAGCTGAACCTGATGGTAGCTGGCGACATCACCACCGGCGGCGCACTTGATACTCAGGTAGGCAGCGATATCGCCCAGGGCAACATGGGCGGAGTTTTCAACATCAAAGGGCTCGACAAGATCAAGGCTCTGCAGGAAATCGCCATCAAGAACAGCCGTCTGGGCATCCCGCTGCTCGTAGGTATGGACGTGATTCATGGTTACGAAACGATGTTCCCTATCCCTCTCGCCCTCTCCTGCTCATGGGATACCGAGGCGTTGAAGAAAGTAGGCGAAGTATCAGCCAAGGAAGCAAGTGCCGACGGCATCAACTGGACATTCTCTCCTATGGTAGACATTGCACTCGATGCCCGCTGGGGACGAATAAGCGAAGGAAATGGCGAGGATCCTTATCTGAGCGGCGTGATGGGAGCAGCGATGACTCAGGGCTACCAGGGCGTGGATATGCGCACAGAAGAGATTCTGAGAGCCAACCGCATCATGGCCTGTCTGAAGCATTTTGCCCTGTACGGAGGCGTTGAGAGCGGTAAGGAATATAACACGGTAGATATGAGCCGCGTGCGCATGATGAACCAGTATCTGCCACCTTACGAGGCTGTGGTGAAGGCAGGCGTAGGCAGCGTGATGTCTTCGTTCAATCTCATCGACTACATACCAGCTACAGCCAACAAATGGATGATGACCGATGTTTTGAGAAAGCAGTGGGGATTCAAAGGTTTGCTGGTTACCGATTACGCTTCTATCGCCGAGATTCTGCAGCACGGAACGGCTAAAGACCTCAAGGAGGCTTCTGAACAGGCACTGAAAGCCGGTACCGATATGGACATGTGCTCCAGCGCCTTCGTAAAGCATCTGGCAAAGAGCATAGCAGAAGGAAAGGTGAGCGAGGAGGATGTGAATATCGCCTGCCGCCGCATTCTGGAAGCGAAATATAAACTGGGCCTGTTCAGCGACCCTTACCGCTACTGCAGCACCAAGCGCAGCAAGAGCGAGATTTATACCGCAGAGAACCGTCAGGCAGCCCGCGATGTAGCAGCAGAGACCTTCGTTCTCCTGAAGAACGAAGGCCATATCCTGCCACTGAAGAAGGAAGGAAAGATAGCCCTGATAGGTCCGCTTGCCGACACCCGAAACAACATAGCCGGTACATGGAGCGTGGCTCAGGTACCATCTAAATATACCACCATCAAGGAAGCGATGGAGCATGCACTTGCCGGAAAAGCCACCTTATTATATGCCCAGGGAAGCAATATCTGGCGCAATAAGGAACTGCAGCAAAACGGCGAATCCGGCAAGCCAATCAACTGGGGCAACGAGGCCGAAATGAAGGCTGAAGCGCTGAAGATAGCAAAAGAGGCAGATGTCATTATATGTGCTATGGGCGAAAGTGCCGAGATGAGTGGCGAATGCGGTAGCCGTACCAACCTGGAGATGCCGGACGTACAGCGCGAACTGCTTGCCGAACTCCTGAAGACGGGCAAGCCTGTAGTGCTCCTCAACTTTGCGGGCCGTCCTACGGTCCTTACTTGGGAGAAAGCCCATGTACCAGCCATCATGAATGTATGGTTTGGAGGCTCAGAGATGGGCGATGCACTCTGCGATGTTATCTTTGGCGACAAATCGCCATCGGGTAAGCTCACCACTTCGATGCCTAAGACTACCGGTCAGGAGCCTCTCTACTACAACCATCAGAACACCGGCCGCCCTGTAGCAGACGATAATGAGAAGTTTGCCAAGTTTGCCAGCAACTGTCTGGATGTAAGCAATGGTCCGCTCTATCCTTTCGGTTACGGTTTGAGCTACACCTACTTTTCATACAGCAACTTCCGCCTGAGCAGCCAGGAGGCCGGCATCAGCAATGAGGAGGCTACCGAATGGCAGGATGGCAAGAAGATTACAGCTAGCGTCACCGTTAAGAACAATGGCTCCCGCGATGCCGACGAGATTGTGCAGCTCTACATCCGTGACATGGTAGCCAGCATCTCCCGCCCTATAAAGGAACTGAAAGGTTTCCAGCGCATCCATCTGGCAGTAGGTGAAAGCAAGGAGGTAAGCTTTGATATCACCCCAGATATGCTCAAGTTCTACAACGCAGATCTGAAGCACGTGATAGAACCAGGCGACTTCCAGATTATGATAGGAACCAACAGCAAGGATGTAAAGACATTGAAACTGAACGTGAAATAAACAAGAAAAATCGCCCTGTAAAGAGCAAAGCATAGCTTGAAAGATGCTTTACTTCTTACAGGGCGATTCCTATTGACTGAGCCCACTTCAACAGAAGGCTCAGTTATGGATTCTATCCTTCAAATTACTTAGTCATCTCGAAACCTACACGCATACCATCGTAATTATTGGCGATAGTACCGATAGCGCTGAGGGTAGAACTGCCCTTGAAGGAACCGATGGTCTTGATGAGGTTGAGCAACTTCTTCTGGTCGAAGAGCAGGCTGATGCCGTTGGTAGTCTTCGTAGCATAGCCCGACATACTCAAGAGCAAGCCCTTCATCTGAATGGCATGAGTCTTCTCATCAAAAGTATAATTGCCCTGCCATGACTTGCCATCTATCTTGGCAGCGAAAGTTCCATCAGTTTTGAAGGTGAAATAGGTATTTGAGCCGCTGAAGCCAAACTTGCTGTAATACTCACCCAACTTCTCCTCTACCTTGTTGGCAGCAATCTCACCGCCAGCCTTTGCCAGGAGATTCTCAGAGGTAAAGGCGCATCCCGGCTTGCTGTACTTCCAGGTATGGGCACAGAGATCCTGCTTGCGGAAGGTACCTGAACCGATTACATTATTCAGAATGCCATTGATAATGCTGCTACCTGCAGAACTGCTGCTGTTAGAGTTTCCGCCCAGTACAGCACCCAAGATACCTGCAACGGCTGAGCCTGCATTGCTGGTTGTACTGGTAGAAGTAGCGGCATTGCTGGTTGTTGCAGCAGTTGTAGCTGTTGTGTTAGATGCAGCAGAAGTTGTTTGCTTTGTAGAAGTCTTCTTGGTCGAAGTCTTCTTTGTAGTCTTCTTAGCCGTTTTCTTAACCGGCATCATCTCAGACATTGAGGCATTGAGCGCTGCCTCGTTCATAGCGCTTGCGTTGCTGCCAGCTGTGCATGCAAGCACGAGGGCAGCCAAAAGAAATACCTTTTTCATTGCTTTCTATATATTTATTTTTATCACTCTTATTTATATATACCCAATACTTCCTATTGTTCTTTTGGGTGCAAAGTTCGCAAAAAAATCGGGAATACGATAAGAAAAATCCCTATTTCGCGGTATGAATCTCCCTAAAAACTCATCATTTCTGCTCTTTCTACGTTATTATAGACGAATACTATGACAATTCGTTTAAAAGATTATGAAAAAATCGTTCAGGAAATGATAATTATCAGCCTAAAGGAGGGGAAACTGTTCAAACGTTTGCACTTTTTTTTGACATACATCAAAAAATAACGAACAAAACACGCATTTTCATGCATTTTATATCTAGAAATAGGTAGAAACCCCTATCTTTGCAAGCGGTTAACAAATATCAATAGGTTATGAATGATTTAATTAAGGTAAATTCAGAAAATCAGAATCAGGCTATCGATAGATGCCAACAGATTCTTCAGGATCGCCGCGAGGCTCTTGCCTCTAAGGCAAAGAGAAGAGGTTAATACTCTTCAGAAACATGACGTAAAGGAGGAAAGATGATGCTCTTATACAATATAAGGACGCATCCTTTCTTTTTAAAGAGAGATTTTTCGAAACGACTCTTAAATGATGAGTTTCAAAAATTTTGGGAAAAGAAAAAAACGTAAAAATCCCGTTGTCAGCCATCTGGCTTGTACAACGGGATTTTTTCGTTTATTATATCAAGTCCGAGATTTACTTCTCGTTCTTCACTGCCTTCATGATAATCTCGAAGTGATTACCACTCTTCAGGATGAGATTCTTCAGGAAGTCTGAAATCTCAGATGCCTTCAGATTCTTCACCATCTCCTTGTAATCGCTATGAGTATCAACACCCATACGCTCGTATGTGCTCAACGCACCAAGCCAATAGCCATTGGTTTTTTCGCTAACAGCAGCCTGCTTCAGGAGAATCTCCTTTACCTTCTGAAGGTCTTCTGCATTTGGCTGGGCTACAGTCTCGTCCATACCCTTGAAGAAGTAAGGAATAGCGATATCCGACTTCTCTGGGTTCAACTGAGCCACGGCTGAAATAGAGATGGCAGCCTTGTTATCATAATCGCGAAGCAAACCATAGTTTGCTCCTGCATGATAAGCAGCGCTGAGTTCCTCACGGATAGTACGCAAATACTTCATCTCCAGCAAACGGGCAGAAACATCAGCAAGAACATAATTCTTCAAGGTGAATGGAGCCTTGGTATACCAGATCTCTGTTGCCTGGTTCTGTGGATTCTCCATTGCCTTGGTAAAGATATTGCTTACCTTACCCTTAGCATAAGGAATCTGCTTGTTCTTAAGCTTGAAGCCATTGTTTGGCAGACTGGCGATATACTGCTCGATGAGTGGGAGGAGAGTCTTCTCATCATAGTTACCTACGAAATAGAAGGTGAAGTCCTTGGCATTGCCGTAGAACTGCTTACCAATCTCCAGGATACGGTCGTAGTTGATATTCTTTATATCGCTTGCCTCTGGCACACGGGCAAGTTTGCTACCCAAATAGAGGGTGCTCTGAACAGAATCCTGATATACGAGGCTTGGGTTGTTGCTCTTGTTGGCAAGAACAGTAGCCATCATACTCTTCATATTGTCGAAGCTTTTCTGGTCCTTGCTTACTGCGGTCATCTTGAGATAGATGAGCTGCATCAGGGTTTCGATGTCCTTAGGAGTAGAATTACCCTTCAAACCATGATTAAAAGGACTCAAGCTGAACGAAACGCCAGCCTGCTTACCAGCCAAAGCCTTATCAAGCTCATTGCTTGAGAAATCGCCAAGACCACTAGCATCGAGCACATCTGCTGCAAATGCAGCATTCAGGAAGTCTTCCTTGCCGAAAGTAGAATAACCCACATTGGCTGAAGCTGCGAAAGCAATCTCATTGTCCTTGAAATCGGTCTTCTTCAATACCACCTTAGCGCCATTAGAAAGAGTCAACTCCTTGAAGCCCAACTTCTTGTTCTCAACAGTCTTCTTAATCTTACCAGCCTTAGGAGCCTGAGCTATGAGAGGTTCCTGCTTAACATTATCCACATAAGCCTCGAGTTTCTCAGCACGTACCTGCTTTACAATGGCAGCAAGTTCCTGCTCTGTAGGATAAACGGCACCAGCCTGCTCGCGCATCATTACCAATGATACAAGGTTGGTATCGCTCTGGCAAACCAACTGCTTGGCATAGCTGTTGATAACCTCAAGAGGCAAGTTTGGAACTACCATCTTCCAGATCTGACTCTCCTCTTCTACTGACGGAATAGGCTCGTTAGAAGTGAAGTTATCCACATACTGGGTGGTAAACTGCTCGTTCTTCATCTTATCCTTGTTGGCAAGCGCCTTGTCAACCTGGCTCATGAATTCATCCTTGGCACGCTGATACTCAGTAGCTGTGAAACCGAACTCATGCATACGCTGTGCCTCGCGGAGAACAGCAGCATAAGCCTCCTTAATCTTTCCTGGCTTAGCTACACCGGTAAGGGTGAAAGCATCCTTAGTGCTTGAAATCAGGTATGAACCATCACCGGCATTTGCCTGGAGATATGGACAGTCTGGCTCCAATGCCTTCTCTGCATAACGGGCAGCAATCATAGAAGAAATCACGTTATCCATGTATCCCTTCAGGAGATAGCTCATGTTGCTCTTCAGAGAATCAGGCACAGCATTGTGCTTCATATAAATCTGGAAGAGATCAACCTGCTGCTCCTTATCCTTGTCGATAACATAGATGGCTGAATCATTATCAGATACTTCTACCTTCTCTATCTTAGCGGCATTCTTAGGTACCTTGATACCAGAGAAGAGTTCCTTAATCTTAGCTTCGATATGATTTACATCGACATCACCCACGATGATAATAGCCTGATTGTCTGGACGATACCATTTACGGTAGTAAGCACGGAGAGTTTCTGGCTTACAACCATCGATAACGCTCATCAAACCGATAGGGAAACGGTAGCCATACTTTTCGCCCTGATAGAGCTTAGGAAGTGAACGCTCTATCATGCGCTGCTGACCTACGATACGCATACGGTACTCATTGTGTACCACATCGCGCTCGTCATTGATGGCTTCCTTGGTAAGAGAGATACCGTTGCTCCAATCCTTGAGGATAAGCATACAGGAGTCTACGGCTGTAGTACGGGTAGTAGGAACATCTGTGAAGTAATAAACAGTCTTCTCTACTGCTGTATAGGCGTTGAGATTACGGCCATACTGTACACCGATGCTCTGCAGATAGTCCTGCAGAGAGTTTCCCTTGAAATGGTCGGTACCATTGAAGGCAAGGTGCTCCAAGAGGTGAGCCAAACCGCGCTGGTCATCATTCTCATTGATAGAACCCACTTTCTGAGCGATGTAGAAACTGGCTACATGCTCAGGATAACTGTTGTGACGAATGTAGTAAGTCAATCCATTATCAAGACGACCTATCTTCACATTCTTGTCTACCGGAATAGCTGGCATCTGCTGTGCCATCGCTGTACCTGCAGAAAGGAACAGCAAAACTGCTGCAAAAATCTTTCTTAGTTTCATCTGATTTTAATTATTTATATATTTATTGTTTTCTATATCATTCTTTCTATATACCTTATTATATATATATCATGCTATTTAATAAGTTCACATAATATATAACGACATATCCAGTAACATGATTACCTTCTGCGATGCAAAATTAAGAAAAATAAAAAAGATTTGCAAACATTTTAGAGAATATCTTCCCGATGTATGCAAATCTTAACCTAAAACTAACATTGGAGGCAGAAAACCAATCCTAACCTACATGAAAACTCTTCATCCATGAACCTCTGAAGAGGCGGATAAGGAAGAGGATTCCCCTGAATGTGAGTTCGGTAGCCATCGCTATCCATACTCCCTCCAAACCATAACTCTTGGAAAGCGCATAAGCCAGAGTGAGGCGCACCAGCCACATGGTACCGAGATTGCTCATCGCCGGTTTCCTGGTATCGCCCGCTCCTACACAAACACAATAGGTTACGATGCTAGCTGCAAAGAATGGTTCAGCAAAAGCCTCGATGCGCAAACAGACGGTACCCATCTCACGGATGCTTTCTACCGGAGAAAGAACGCCAATCATCTCAGGAGCAAAGACATACATCACCACTCCCATCACAGCCATCACAGCCATTCCCAGTCCTACTGTCATATAGGCAAAATTCTTGCACAACCCTACTCGCCCTGCTCCATGCGTCTGTCCCACCAGAGTAGTAGCCGCATCACCAATTCCATAACCCGGCATATAGCAAAGACTCTCTGCCGTAATAGCAAAAGAATGGGAAGCAATGGCTATATTGCCAAGAGGTGCCACAATCATGGTACTCACTATCTGCGCCCCACTCATCAATATGTTCTGTATGGCTATCGGAATGCTGATTTTACAGGCATTATGAACATACGACCTGACCCAACGGAAACGGATATGGTCCTGACGGAGATTCAGTATCTTATTCTTGAAACCTGCAAGATAAAGATTAGGCAGAGAGATGCAGACATAAGCCATCGCCGTTCCTAAGGCAGCCCCCACAACACCCAACTTCAGGATATAGATAAACAGGTAATTGAATATCACATCGCAGATGCAAATCAATACTGCCATCACACTAGGCGTATGCATATTGCCCGCAGATTTCAGCATCATTTCGGATATATGATAAAGGAAAACGAATGGCAGTACCAGGCCATATATCAGAAAATAGCGAGAGGAATTGGTGGCTATATCAGCACCTCCACCCAGCCAATAAGGCAGATAACCATGAATGCCGACACAGAGAAGAGAAACAAAAACGCTGAATGCCACACCGCAAATCAGCGCATGACGAAACACCTGACGGGCATTTGCAAAATCATTAGCTCCGATGAAATGAGCCACCTGTACTGAAAAGCCAGTAGCCGCAGCACTGAGCAAGCTACCTATAAGCCAGGTAGTTGACTCAATCAATCCGATACTGGCAGAAGCCTCTGCTCCCAGATGACCCACCATAGAAGCATCGATGAAGAACATCATCACCGTAGAAATCTGAGCCAACATAGAAGGTATACTCAACCCTACAATAAGATTGAGTTTCTCGCGCCGATCCATCTCCCTACCCAGGCGAATCGACTCCATCAAATAATCTGTCTTCTTGCTATAAAGCATAAATTAATTTCTCGTATATCGCTCATACAAAAAAATATGTGCATATATCATTTCAAACATATGCACATACTTTTCTCTAAATCTTTATTCTTATTATTCAGTAATCCACTTCTTGCCAGAAGCTCTCTTATAACTCTTGAGCACCATCTCAAAACGGAGCATTGAATAGGCAGGAACACTACCATTCCCCGAGGAGCCATAAGCCAAGTCGGCTGGCATGAACACCTGCCAATGGTCGCCAGGGTGCATCGCCATCAACGCTGTGGTAAAACCATCTATCCACCCGCCAGAGCTTTGACTTGAGGCCTTATCGGTCTTTGCCTTTATAGGCAATGCCGTCGTCTCGTCATACGTTCCGGTGAACGATTGGTCAAAGACATAACCTGTGGCATAAGAGTCGGTAGGTATCAACCTGCCACGATAGCTCACCTGGATGGAGTCGGTATAGAGGGGCGACCCGTTGCCATTGCCCTTGTTGAGCACATGCACTACGATATAGTCGGTGTCCTTGTACTTGAGCACCACCTGGCTGCCATTGACGCCCACATTAGGCTTCTGGTTGGCAAGGCTATAGTTGGGTATCACCTTCCACTCGGTACTGCCAGCGGCAATCTGTTTCTTGGCATACGCCAGCGTGTCAGCGAACGCCTTGTCGTTACGCTCCTGCCAGTTGGCATACTCGTCGGTGGTGGCATCATCTTCGCTACATGATGACAGTGTGATCACTGCCATCATGAGGAAGAAGAAATATTTCAAACTCTTAAGATTCATCTAAATGTATTTGATTAATTAGAAGTTCTTGATTTCCTTGCCAAGCTTCTTCAATACGCTAGTGATGCTTACGCGCTCCTCGATGATGCTGCGAAGATCTGAGATAGCTACGCGCTCCTGCTCCATGGTATCACGATAACGCAGAGTTACCTTATGATCGTTTGGAGTATCGTGGTCTACGGTGATACAGAATGGAGTACCGATAGCATCCTGACGGCGATAACGCTTACCGATAGAATCCTTAGGATCGCCATAGTGAGTATTGAAGTGGAACTTCAGCTCGTCTACAATCTCGTGTGCCAACTCTGGCAAACCATACTTCTTATCCAATGGGAACACAGCACACTTAACAGGTGCCAAAGCCTCTGGCAAACGCAAAACGACACGTGTCTCGCCATTCTCCAGCTTCTCCTCGCAGTAAGAGTGGCACATTACGCTGAGGAACATACGGTCTACACCGATAGATGTCTCTACATCGTAAGGTACATAGCTCTCGTTCTTCTCTGGATCGAAGTACTTGATAGAACGGCCGCTGTACTTCTCGTGCTGAGAAAGGTCGAAATTGGTACGGCTGTGGATACCCTCTACCTCCTTGAAACCGAATGGCATCTTAAACTCGATGTCGGTAGCAGCATTGGCATAGTGAGCCAGTTTCTCGTGATCGTGGTAACGGTAGTTCTCATTACCCATACCGAGAGCCTCGTGCCAAGCCAGACGAACCTTCTTCCAATATTCAAACCACTTCATCTCAGTACCAGGCTGGCAGAAGAACTGCATCTCCATCTGCTCGAACTCACGCATACGGAATACAAACTGACGGGCGACAACCTCGTTACGGAAAGCCTTACCAATCTGGCAGATACCAAATGGCAACTTCATACGGCCGGTCTTCTGAACACTCAGGTAATCTACAAAGATACCCTGAGCTGTCTCAGGACGGAGATATACCTTGCTTGTAGCATCGCTGGCAGCACCCATCTGGGTAGAGAACATCAGGTTGAACTGACGAACATCAGTCCAGTTCTTGGTACCGCTGATAGGGCAGACGATACCCTCATCCTCGATAATCTGCTTCAGCATCTCCAGGTTAGGACCCTGCATAGCCTCAGTATAGCGGGCGTGGAGATCATCAAACTTCTTCTGGTTCTCCAGAACGCGAGGATTAGTTGCACGGAACTGAGCCTCATCAAAGCTATCGCCGAAACGCTTCTTAGCCTTGGCAATCTCCTTGGCAATCTTCTCCTCATACTTAGCCATGTGATCCTCGATGAGCACATCGGCACGATAACGCTTCTTTGAATCGCGGTTATCAATCAATGGGTCATTGAAAGCATCTACGTGTCCAGATGCCTTCCATACTGTAGGGTGCATGAAGATAGCTGCATCGAGACCAACAATGTTCTCGTGCAACAACACCATACTCTGCCACCAATACTGCTTGATATTGTTTTTGAGCTCAACACCATTCTGACCATAGTCATAAACGGCAGCCAAGCCATCATAAATTTCACTACTTGGGAACACGAAGCCATATTCCTTGCAATGGCTTACAATTTTCTTAAAAACATCTTCCTGTGCCATGATTAAATCTTATTTTTTTCAAATTTTCGGCAAAGATACTCTTTTTTCTCGAAAAATTGTTGTATTTTTGCCATAAATTAATAAAATAAGTATTAAAAGCTATATATGAGCGACGAAATTAAAGATAAAAACGGTCTTGAAGAGGAAAAATCGCCAAATTTGGAAAATTCTTCTGCAGAATCTGAACAGAATGCTGCGGAAGATGCCAACGAGGAGATTTCGACCGAAGAACATTCCGATTATAAGCCGGTGAACCGATTCGATGCTTCTGCTGTACATCACCTCAGCGGAATGTATCAGAACTGGTTCCTCGACTATGCATCGTATGTGATCCTCGAGCGTGCCGTTCCTCATATTGAGGATGGTTTGAAACCGGTACAGCGACGCATCCTCCACTCTATGAAGCGCATGGACGACGGAAGATACAACAAGGTTGCCAATATCGTGGGACATACCATGCAGTTTCACCCTCATGGCGATGCGTCTATCGGAGATGCTTTGGTACAGATGGGACAGAAAGACCTGCTCATCGATACGCAGGGTAACTGGGGAAACATTCTTACGGGCGACCGTGCTGCTGCTCCCCGATACATCGAGGCACGCCTCTCTAAGTTTGCTCTCGACGTGGTTTTCAATCCTAAAACTACCGACTGGCAACTCTCTTATGATGGCAGAAACAAGGAGCCTATCACGCTCCCTGCCAAATTTCCGCTGCTCCTGGCACAAGGTGCCGAGGGTATTGCCGTGGGATTGAGCAGTAAGGTTTTGCCACATAATTTCAATGAGATTTGCGATGCTGCCGTCCACTATCTCAAGGGCGAGCCATTCCAACTCTATCCCGACTTCCCTACAGGCGGTGCCATCGATGTAAGCAAATACAATGATGGACAGCGAGGTGGTGCATTGAAGGTAAGAGCCAAGATAGACAAGCTCGATAACAAAACACTCGTTATCAGCGAGATACCATTCAGTAAGACTACAGGCAGCCTCATCGATTCTATCACCAAAGCGGTAGAAAAGGGTAAGATTAAGGCACGCAAGGTAGATGATGTTACTTCGGCAAATGTTGAGATTCTTGTGCATCTGGCACCAGGAACCTCATCAGATAAAACGATGGACGCACTCTACGCTTTCAGCGATTGCGAAATCAACATCTCGCCCAACTGCTGTGTCATCGAAGACAACAAGCCTGTATTCCTCACCATCAGCGATGTGTTGCGCCACAGCGTAGACCGCACAATGGGATTGCTGCGCAAGGAACTGATGATCAGAAAGGG
>JAJWAL010000064.1:0-17691 GCA_021618535.1 Segatella copri
TTAATTTTCAACAACTTAGGCTACATGTTCCGGATTTTATCCGGACAGTAGTGATGGTGGTGATGAAGTGGTAAAAGATAAAATACTCGTATCTTTACCATTCGAATTCGTTTTTGAAATCAGCCATCATTTCTAGAAAGTCAACAGCGTTGCCTGTTCTTGCATATTCTTCTTCACGAGCTAAGACATGATTCACCAACTCGTCATTATTGCATGGTGTCATAAAAGGATATTCTTCGGATTCGTTATGAGCCTCTGTTGCATAATCGTGACGATAGGCAACTGCTGGTTCTTTTGAGTTTGACATTATTTTAGTCATATTGTAATCCTCCTTAATTTTGGTTACTCTAATTTGTGGCAAAAATACGATTAATATTTGAAAGTACCAAGGTTTTTCTTTCTTTTCTTATGAATAATCCTAAAGAACTTGAGTTTCGTATATTTTGCGTATGTTGGTACGGAGAGGGTGCGGAGCGGGTCTAACAATGATGTTTTGTGGGATGAATTGCAAAAACATGGCAAAAAGTTTGGAAGATACCAGATATTTTCTTATATTTGCACAGTCTTAAAAGATAAGTGTTATGAGAACAGTTCAAGATTATATAGCAATAATTAGGCAAAATAGTTCCAAGATTACTAAAGATTTTGGAATCAAGACCTTGCGCATTTTTGGTTCCGTATCACGAAATGAGCAAACAGAGCAAAGCGATTTGGATATTTGTGTAGAAACAGAAACTCCTAATCCATTTTTATTGGCCGACTTGAAAGAGTTCTTAGAGGGCTTGTTCAAGTGCTCAGTTGATGTAGTGCGTATTCACAAAAACATGAATCCTTTCTTTAAATCAAGAATTGAACGGGATGGAATCTATGCAATACGATAAATATGTAGCATTGGATATACTTAATAGAGTACATATTTCTATTGAGCATATAGAAGAGCGTTCACAACCTTATCATTGTGGCGATGATTTTCTGATGTCTTCTACTGGTGTAGCAATTCTTGATTCCATATGTATGCAATTTATTGCTATAGGAGAAAGTTTAAAGGGACTTGATAAGGTTACTAAAGGAGAACTGCTTACAACTCATCCTGAAATTGATTGGAAAAATGTAAAAGGTTTACGTGATATCATAGCTCATCATTATTTTGAGGTTGACGCCGATCAGATTTGGTGGATTATAGAAAATGAGTTGCAACCTTTGAAAAAGGCAATTCAGGAAATGATAGAATCTTTAAAACGGATACTTGAAGAGTAATGTCAGGTAGCCGTTTTATCATTTCGTACTTCCAGACCCCTATTTCATACATTTATCCTCCAACTTTCTATGCTGTTTCGGATAAATTCACTATCTTTGTCCCCCTGAAAACAACTAAAAGATAAAATGTTATGAAGAAAGGATTAAAATATACTTTGGTTTCCTTAGGCAGCCTGGTCGTATTGGCTGGTATGGGCCTGGGAATCATGTATGTGGTGTCGCCATATAAGGTGAAGCGATGGTTAGGCATCGTTTCATCTTATTCTGATGTCTTCGTTGATAGATTGAAAGGGCAACCTTATACGCATGGCGGATATGACGGCATTGATGTGTCGAAACACAATGGAGTTATCAAGTGGAAGGAAATAGCGAAAAACAAGCGAATCAAGTTCGTTTATATCAGAGCTACACATGGTAAGGGATATGTGGATCGACATTATCGCCGAAATATCAGACTGGCTCGTAAATATGGGTTGAAGGTGGGATCTTATCATCTGATGTCAGCCGGCTCTTCAGTAACTGCTCAGTTCCGGGATTTCCAAAAGATGGTGAAGAAGGGCGAGCAGGACTTGATCCCTGTATTGGATGTGGAGGAGAAAGGCATCCAGGGAAGATGGAAGGGACGACAGCTGCAGGATAGCATACAGGTGTTTGCTGACTTGGTGAAGAAACACTATGGCAAGTATCCTATCATCTATAGCAACGAGAGCTTCTATAATAAGGAGATGGGGGCAAAGTTCAATCGCTATTATCTCTTCATTGCCAATTATAACTCTCGACAACCCTTTATCGACGGCAGAGGAAAGTGTAATATCTGGCAGTATTCAGAAACCGGACATTTGCATGGTATTGGAGAAAGGGTAGATTTAAGCAGATTCATGAATGGTACAACCATCAAGGATTTGATGCTGTAGGCATTGATGATTTCATACACATAAGCGAGTATTTGATACAGTCCACGTATGGATAGCATCATTACTTGCTTATTTTTTTCTACTTTTGCACTCGGGATTTTTACCCTGCTATAAGGATAGGATTGAGTCTTGGATATTAAAAGTTGAATTTAAATTTTATCAATCATGACTAAGAAATGTATTATTTCTGTATTGTTCGTAGTGGCATTGGCGTTCATCGGAGTTCTTGCCAGAGCACGGCGCTCCACTTTGCCGTGAAGCTGGAACTTGGCTGGAATGAACCGAGTATCCGCTTTTGAATATAATCCAAGGGATGATGGTATGTTGTTTACGTTTTTTGTTAGATATCGCAAACAAAATGGGGATTTCTTTGCAGCTATGAATATTTTTTTGTATCTTTGTCCCCAGATATAAGTACTTAAAGCATATTGTAAGATGGCTGCATTGAAATTATACCCTGTGGGAATCCAAACTTTTGAGCGAATTCGAAAAGAAGATAAGCTCTATGTTGATAAGACGGAATACATTTACAGAATGACGCATTCTGGTGGATGTTATTTCTTCTTGAGCCGACCACGCCGTTTTGGTAAGTCATTATTGACTTCAACTTTTCAAAGTTATTTCGGGGGTAAGAAGGATTTGTTTAAAGGGCTTGCCATCGAAAAACTGGAGCAGGAGTGGACGGAATATCCTGTGATGCATTTTGATATGTCGGGTGGCAAGCATCTGGAAAAGAAGGAGTTGGAAGATTATTTGGGCTATCAATTGGCTAATAAAGAGGCTACGTATGGTATTACAACACCTCAGAATGGAGCAAATAATCGTCTGACCGATTTGATTCTGACTGCTTATCGAAAGACAGGCAAGCAAGTGGTTGTGCTCATCGATGAGTATGATGCTCCTTTGTTGGATGTAGTACACGAGGATACTTCCTTGCAGGTTCTTCGCAACGTTATGCGCAATTTCTATAGTCCATTGAAAATGTGCGAGCCTTATCTCCGCTTTGTCTTCTTGACGGGTATCACCAAGTTCTCGCAGATGAGTATCTTTAGCGAACTGAATAATATCTCGAATGTGAGCATGGATGAGGAGTATGCTGGAATTTGTGGTATAACCAAGGAAGAACTGGTGACCCAAATGTCGGCAGATGTTGATGCTTTGGGCGAGAAGTTGGGCAAGACAAGAGAGGAGACGCTTGCGGCTCTTCGAGAGTACTATGATGGTTATCATTTTGCAGATGTCTCGCCTGACGTATTCAATCCATTCAGCTTGCTCAATGCCATGTCAAAAGGCAAATTAGATTACTATTGGTTTGCCTCTGGTACACCTACTTACTTGATTAACATGCTAAACAAGTTCCAGGTGATGCCATCTGAAATAGGTGGCAGTGAGGCTGATAAGTCGGAGTTTGATGCTCCAACCGAGAAGATGACCACCATCATGCCGTTGCTCTATCAGAGTGGCTACATCACCATCAAGGGCTATGACCCAGAGACGGAACTCTATCTCTTAGACATACCGAACAAGGAGATTCGTGTTGGCTTGTATCGTAGTCTTTTACCTTATTATATAGGTATGAATACGGTGAAGGGTACCACCACAATCGCCAAGATGTCTGCTGCCATTCGTCATAACAAGATAGATGAGGCTCTGGAAATGCTTCGGACTTATCTCGGCACGATTCCTTATTGCGACAATACGGATTATGAGGGGCATTATCAGCAGATGATGTATGTCATCTTCTCCATCCTCGACAATTATGTGGATGTAGAGGTTCACACGCCAAAGGGACGTGTCGATATGGTGCTCCGTACTGCCACCCATCTCTACCTCTTTGAATTGAAACTGAACCAAAGTGCTGATGTGGCAATGAAACAGATAGACTTGAAGGAGTATGCGAAGCGTTTCGCCCTCTGCGGTCTTCCAATCGTGAAGGTAGGCATTAACTTTGATGTGGAGACGCATACCATCAAGGATTGGAAGGTAGAAGATTAATGATAGTCTGAATGTTCTCTTCGGGCGTCACCGAGATAGGTACACCTATATTATAATAGTATTTTTCTCCAATTTTCTGCATATTCTTGCAGAAAAGTAAGCAAAAATGATAAATTTGCAGCAAAAAGCAATAATTTTTGGGAATTTATGCTTGATATTGTAGAAAAAGTCTTAACTTTGCAGCGGATTTGAGAAAATAAGCGGTTTCCGGCTATCAGAAAATGAGGAATCATGAAGCTATCATAAAATGAGGAATCATGAAGATGATAAGGGGGCTGGCTTTCTCTTCCACAGTTTACACTTATAACAACTTTATAAATTAAAAGATTCGATTATGAAAGTAGCAATTGTTGGTGCAAGTGGCGCAGTAGGACAGGAATTCCTGCGTATCCTTGCTGAGAGAAATTTCCCTATGGATGATTTGGTGTTGTTTGGTTCTGAGCGTTCTGCCGGACGAAAATACAACTTCAAGGGAAAGGACTATGAGGTCAAACTTTTGCAGCATAACGATGACTTTAAAGATGTCGATATTGCTTTTACATCTGCTGGTGGCGGCACTTCTGAGGAGTTTGCCGAGACTATCACCAAGTATGGTGCCGTGATGATTGATAACTCTAGCGCATTCCGTATGTGCGATGACGTGCCTCTGGTTGTGCCTGAGGTAAATGCTGAGGATGCCCTGAACCGCCCTCGCAACATCATCGCCAACCCTAACTGTACCACCATCATGATGGTAGTAGTGTTGAAGCCTATCGATAACTTGAGCCATATCAAGAAGATTCATATCTCTTCTTACCAGAGTGCTTCAGGTGCTGGTGCTGCTGCCATGGCTGAACTTGAGCAGCAGTATAAGGATATCATCGAGACCGGTAAGACTGAGCATATCAATAAGTTCCCTCATCAGTTGGCATACAATGTCATCCCACAGATTGACAAGATGACTCCTAACGATTACACCAAGGAGGAGATGAAGATGTATAACGAGACCCGCAAGATTATGCACTCTGATGTTCGCACCAGTGCTACCTGCGTTCGCGTTTCTTCACTCCGTTCTCACTCAGAGAGTGTTTGGTTCGAGACAGAGAAGCCATTGGCAGTAGAGGACATCCGCAAGGCTTTGGAGGCTGCTCCAGGCGTAACCGTAAAGGATGATGCCCAGAACTACGTTTATCCAATGCCATTGGAGAGCGCCGGTAAGGACGATGTTTATGTAGGTCGTATCCGTAAGGATCTGGCTGATGACAATGGTAACACATTGTGGTTGACTGGCGACCAGATTCGTAAGGGTGCTGCCCTGAACGCTGTTCAGATTGCTGAGTACTTGATTAAGGTGGGCAACGTAAAGTAAGCCATACCTTATTTATATAAAAGAATATGAGGAAGTTAAGGGATAATGAATTTTATCTCTTAACTTCTTTTCGTCTTTATACGATTCTGAATAGAAAAGTAAGAATATGATTGAAAGATTCAAACACTTGCTCCAGGAGATGAACCGGGGCATTTATGAGAAGGAGACGGAGATATCGCTCTCGCTCCTAGCTGCTCTGGCAGGTGAGAGTATCATCTTGCTGGGACCTCCGGGTGTGGCAAAGAGTATGGTAGCCAGACAGTTGAAGACGGCATTCAGGGAGGCTCAGAGCTTTGAGTATCTGATGTCGCGATTCTCTACACCCGATGAAATCTTCGGTCCGGTGAGCATTCAGAAACTGAAGACTTCGGATACTTACGAGCGTGCGGTGGAGGGTTATCTGCCTACTGCCGATGTGGTTTTCCTGGATGAAATCTGGAAGGCGGGACCTGCTATCCAGAACACGCTCCTTACGGTGATTAACGAGAAAATCTTCCGTAACGGCAATCGGGAAATGCATCTTCCTCTGAAACTTCTCGTGGCTGCAAGCAATGAGTTGCCGGCTAAGGGAGAAGGACTGGAGGCGCTCTGGGACCGATTCGTCATCAGAATAGAGAGTAGACCGATTAAACTGGAGAAGAATTTCCGGGCGATGCTCTTGGAAGTGAAGAGTGAAGAACAAAGAGCTTCTGAAGTGAAGAGTGAAGAACGAGGAGTGAAAAAACAAAGTCCGGCGGCCGAAGGAAAAGCCAATTCAAATGCTATTACTGCTGAGGAGTATGCTGAATGGACGGAGCGTATCGATAAGATTGGCGTGAAAATCGAGGTGCTCGATGCAATTTCCGCTATCCGTAAATCTCTGAGAGCCGTGAATGTGGATGAGGCTGCCGAGCGCAGAAACATCTATGTGAGTGACCGAAGATGGAAGAATATCGTCCGCCTGCTTCGCACTTCTGCCTTCATGCAGGATAGGGAAGAGGTGGATATCTGCGATTTGCTTCCTATCTACCATTGTCTGTGGCAGGAGCCGGAAGAGCGGGATGCTATCCGAAACATCGTGATCTGTGCCCTCTTTTCTCCTTTTGCAGACAAACTCGTGGAGATGAAGAATGCGCTTGCTGAGGACATCAAATATCATCGTGTCCGCAGGAATCCGGAGGATGGCAGGGATTACGAGGGGGAGATAGAAACTCTTTCGGATGGCTTGACCTCGTTGGAAAAGCAGTTGGGCGAGAATCTCTTCGCATCAGCTGATGATAAGGCGGAAATATCGGCTTATCTCCGTGATTTCTATAAGGAGTTGGCATTTACCCGTCAGGATACGATGAAACTCTATGAGGTTTAATCGCCTCCTATTACATTATTATATATAGAAGAATCTAAACATGATGAATGAACAGAAAATATTGACTCCAGAGTTGGAGGCGCGTGTTCACCAGGCTGTGGATAACTTTATGCAGGGCTATGGCTGCTGCCAGTCGGTAGTGGCTGCCTTTGCCGATTTATATGGTCTTGATGATGAGATGGCGAAGCGCATTGGTGCCGGCTTCGGTGGTGGAGTAGGCAGAATGAGAATGATGTGCGGTGCCGTTTCGGGCATCGTGGTGCTCGTTGGCTTGGATTGCGGACAGACCGAGGGGGATGACCGTGAGGGCAAGTCGGCATGCTATAAGGTGGTGCAGGATTTGCTTGCTAAATCGAAGGAACAGAACGGCAGCATCATCTGTGCCGAGATTCTGGGCTTGAAGGGCCATGAAAAGGTGCAGTCCAGCTATGTGGCTTCAGCAAGAACGGCAGAATATTACAAGACCCGTCCTTGCGCTGCCAAAGTGGAGAGCGCTGCAAGAATTTTCGCAGAATATCTGATGGAGAAAAAATAAGGATTTACTCCTATGAAATACCAGAATAACAAGGACTTGGCGGAGGCGCAGTATTATCTGAAAATGCTGGATGACTTCTGCAAGTCGGGGCAGGTGAAGATACCTGATCCGACAGATACCGCCATGCCTTGGAATTTGAAGGAAGACCCGCTGAAGGATTATCTCATTCATCTCTTTACTCTGAAAGTAACCATAGCAGAAACAGGCGAAGAGGTGCAGAAGTTCGTGCGCCAGGTGGTGAACAGCAAAATCAAGAGCAAGGTTTTCTATGATAGTGTGGGAAAGTTTATCGTGGAATGCGTCCATCACATGCGATTCCAGCGCCAGCGTGCCTGGACCGAGAGTCATCGGGCAGATGATGTGCTCGATTGGGCTCCCTTCAAGCGGATGGATGAACAGGTGTGGCTCCCTTTGCTCGACCAGCTGGAACAGGAACATGCTGAAGATGGGTTCGATAAACCTTTCTTCCTTAAACTGATGACTGGAGACGGGGCTTCGAAACCCGAAAACTGGGAACGGCTGGTAAGAGACTGGAAGGTCTGCATCGAACATCAGGTATTGAACAAGCTGAAGGACTTTATCTCGCTCCGTCAGAACAACTTCGAAACAGGACTGGTGCGCATGATGGACCAGATAACCCGCAACATGAAGACGAAGGGCGTTTCGGAACAGCGCGCCGTACAAGCCTGGGAACTGATGACGAACGGATGGACTGAAACGGAATTTGAACGCCGTCTGAACCAGGTGAAGATTCAGGATAAATACCCCGAAATCAAGGAAATTGTGGCAAAGATGGGACGAGTAGCCGATGCCAACGGCAAAGACCGGCTCACCATCGCATCGGGCGTAGAGATGAAGATGGAGCATTCAGCGGGTAGCGATATCGAGGGCATTACCGTGGGCGATGATCTCAACTCCCTTCTCCCGCTCGAACTGGCACAGTACAGCGATGAAGATATGGAGGGACTCTTTATATATAAGTATCGCACGCGAAGACTCCAGACCTTCCGTTATAAGAGCGAAATGTCGAAACCATCCCGCAAACTCGGTTTTACCCATGCCTCCCGCAAGGGTCCGATGATTGTCTGCCTGGACACCTCAGCCAGTATGTATGGCACGCCCGAAAGGATATCCTCAACACTCATCTCTCTGCTGGAAGAGACGGCAGAAGATTTGGAGCGTGACTGCTTCCTGATAGATTTCTCCGTCAGTACCCGTGCCATCGACCTGATGGCGAAGCGGAAGGCAGAGCGGTTGAAGAGAATCGGAATCACTATGATGGAATCAGCCGAAGCAGATGCAGTTCCTTCCGTTAGAGACGGTCAGGCGCATACCGGACGGGGCATCCGTCGCCAGCCAACGACAACCCACCTTCCATTTATCGGCGGCGGAACTTCGGCAAAGAAGATGATGAACCAGATGTTCGACCTGCTCGACAACGATGGTCTTCATTACGTGAATGCCGATGTGCTTTGGATAACCGACTTCCTGATTCCCGATCCGCCACAGCAGCTGTTGTCCCGATTCCGGGAATACAAGGAGACGGGTACCCGATTCTATGGCATCCGCATCGTGCGTGATGATGACAAGGAGCCGAACGCTTGGAAGGAGTACTTCAATCAGATTTATACCATCCGGTACCGCCCGCTGCGAAGATATTAAAGAAGATGTTAAGGCAGAAAAAGGGTATCAGATGATAATAGAGACATGTATGAAATGTATCAAGAACTTTATCATATGTTACATTTGGCGCAGAATTTCGGTTTTGCGCCATTTTTTTGAATTAAAAATTCCTTAAAACGCTTGGTGATACAAAATATATTTGTACCTTTGTGCTCGGAACAATGAATAATTGTCAGCCAAACAAACTCGAAAAAATCAAATAATAAACAATAAATATAAGAATTTATACAAAAACTTAAGTAATAAACTAATTATGGTAAGCAACAACATTCCACAAGTAAAGCTCGGTATTATTGCCGTTAGCCGTGACTGTTTTCCAATCGCGCTTTCTACTCAGCGCCGTGAGAACATCGTAAAAGAGTACAAGGGTGAAATATTCAACTGCCAGACTACAGTTGAGAACGAGAAAGATATGCTCAAGGCTTTGGGCGAAGTGAAAGAGCAGGGCTGCAACGCTTTGGTTGTATTCCTCGGTAACTTCGGTCCTGAGACTCCTGAGACTTTGATTGCAAAGAACTTCGATGGTCCTTGCATGTTTGTTGCAGCTGCAGAGGGTGACGGCGACATGATCAATGGTCGTGGCGACGCTTACTGCGGTATGCTCAACTGCTCTTACAACCTTGGCATGCGCCACCTGAAGGGTTACATCCCTGAGTATCCTGTAGGTACAGCAGAGGACGTAGCTAAGATGATTCAGGACTTCGTTCCTGTAGCTCGCGTTATCCTCGGTCTGAAGGGTTTGAAGATTATCACCTTCGGTCCACGTCCACAGGACTTCTTCGCTTGCAACGCTCCTATCAAGGGCTTGTACGAACTCGGTGTTGAGATTGAGGAGAACTCAGAGCTCGACCTTCTCGTAGCTTACAAGGAGCACGAGAACGACCCACGTATCGACGAGGTTTGCGCTGATATGGCCAAGGAGATGGGCGAAGGCTGCTACTATCCTGACCTCAGCCGCAGAATGGCACAGTTTGAGTTGACATTGCTCGACTGGGCAGAGGCTCACAAGGGTTCTCGCCAGTATGTAGCATTCGCTGACAAGTGCTGGCCTGCATTCCCAAGCCAGTTCGGTTTCGAGCCTTGCTATGTAAACAGCCGTCTCGTTAGCCGCGGCATTCCTGTAGCTTGCGAGGTAGATATCTATGGTGCGCTCTCTGAGTACATCGGTATGTGTGCTTCTGACGATACCGTTACATTGCTCGATATCAACAACTCAGTTCCTAAGTACATCTACGATGAGGATATCCAGGGCAAGTACGACTATAAGTTGACTGATACCTTCATGGGCTTCCACTGCGGTAACACTCCACAGTGCAAGATGTGCTCAAGCCGTAAGATCAAGTATCAGCTCATCCAGAACCGCTTGTTGGAGAATGGTGGTAAACCAGACTTCACCCGTGGTACTTTGGAGGGTGATATCGCAGCTTCTGACATCACATTCTATCGTCTGCAGTGCGATTCTGAGGGCAATCTCCGCAGCTACATCGCAGAGGGTGAGGTTCTCGATGTTCCTACCCGTTCATTCGGTGGTATCGGTATCTTCGCCATCAACGAGATGGGCCGCTTCTATCGTCACGTATTGATTCAGAAGGGTTATCCACACCACGGAGCCGTAGCATTCTCTCACGTAGGTAAGACCTTGTTCGAGGTATTCAAGTATCTCGGCATCAAGGATATCGCTTACAACCAGCCAGCTAGTCTGCCTTACCCAACAGAGAATCCTTGGAAGTAAATTGAGTGAAGAGGGAAGAGTGAAAAATTCATTTGCTCTTCTTTCTAAACAGAGTTCATAAAAGATAAGGGCGATTGCTTATCCCTTGCGTGGGGAATAGCAATCGCCCTTTTTATGTTTTCCTGTAAGGAGATTACCTGATGATAATCTCCTTCCAAGAATGTTTTGCTTATTTCGTTTTTTCCAACGCTTCCTGTTTCTGCGGAATCACCACCGAAGTCCCGATGCTGACGAGCAGTACGAGGATGATGAATACCAGCGAACTGACTGCATCAATCTCGAAGAAATCGTGGATGAGCATCTTCACACCGATGAACACCAGCAGCACACTCACACCCACCTTCAGATAGCGGAACTTATCTGCTATCGCTGCCAGCAGGAAGAAGAGAGCACGCAAGCCCAGAATGGCGAAGATATTCGAGAAGAACACCACGAACGGATCGAGCGATACCGAGAAAACGGCTGGGATGCTGTCGAAGGCGAAAATCAGGTCGCAGAACTCGATGAATACCACCGTCATCACCAGCGGACCCAGATGCAGGCGCTTCTGCATGAACTTCACTACCGGATGCTCCAGGGCATTGATTTCCTCCTTCTTGTTTCTGTTGAGGAACATCTTGGCACCGCTGTAAACCAGGAATCCTCCGAATATGAGCAATATCCAGGCGAAACGGCTGATGAGCGCAGCACCTGCAAAGATGAAGACGAAGCGCAGTACGATGGCTCCCAGGATACCCCAGTTGAGTACGTGCTGGTAATCTTTCTTGTCCACTCCGAACGAGGTGAAAATCATCATCATCACGAAGAGATTATCTACCGAGAGCGTCTTCTCTATCAGATAACCCGAGATATACGAGATAGTCATATAGTGTCGGTATTGCTGCAGACTTCCTTCATAGTCGTTCGGGTCCAGTTTGAGATGCGAAGCATAGCGTGAGGCTATCAGCTTCAGGTCATTGAAGTTCTCGATGCCGTGCACCATGTCACCATGAAAATAGATGAATACGGCGAAGGCGAGAGCGAGAATAATCCAGACTGCCGTCCATGAACCAGCTTCCTTGATAGAAACCACATGTGCCTTTCGGTCGATGACCAGCATGTCTAATACGAGTATGGCGGCGATGAAAATCACGAATCCCACCAAAAACATCGATTCAGTAAAAACATGTTCCATTTTTCTTTATCCTTAATCTATTTAGTATATAACACCTTATTTATCGTTGAATCTTACCAATCATTTCATCCTTTAGAAACGTGGGCGCAAAATTAGGAAAAATATCTGGAATAGCGAAGGTTCCGGTGCAAAACTTAATTGATTTTAACTTGAAAGGCAGGAATGTAACAGGTTTGTAATAATGGCGCTGTGAGAACCGGCAAAAAAGGCGTTTTAAAGGTAAAAGGGTAAAAAAGTAAAAAGGTAAAAAGAGCCTAGCGGAATGTTACGCTAGGGTGCTCTTTTTACCCTTTTATCTTTTAAAGGCTCTTTTACCTTTTCTTAGTCAGCACATAGTGCTTAGCCATGGCGCCTTCAGGCTCATTGCCCAGCGAATCGGTCATGATGAGGCTGTTGGCATCCTTTACCTTGTAGTAAGATGTCTCGCCGCTCGATGGACGGGTGATTTCTACCACGTTGTTAGCCAATACCTTGAAGATACCGCTCGCTTCGTCGTGACCATCCTTGCGCTCCAGATAGTCGGCTGAGTACTGGTAGGTGCTGTCGGCGTTGAGCGTCAAAATGGTCTTGATGCCCGGACAGTCGGCAGCAGGGAGAGTACCCTCATAGGTGCCGGCAATGGAATCGAGAATGACATCGTTGGAATTGAGCGAATCATTTTCAGCATAACTGAGGCTATCCTGGTCAGCCCCCTGGCTATTTGTCTTCTTGCCATTGCAGGAGACAACTGATAATGCAGCGATGACGGCTGCTGTCAAAACTAATTTCTTTTTCATACTATACTGCTTTTTAATTGTTACTTATTTACGAAATCTCTTCTCTTAGAGAGCTCTTTCCCCGAGAAGGATTTCTCTTCGCAAAAATAGTGTTTTATTCTGTTATCCGCAAGTTTTACACAGAAAATTATAGAATATTATACTATTTTCTTAATTGATGATGACTGGTACAATCTCTTCTTCGCTAGGCCAATGAGGCAGATAGAAGAGCGGGCGAGGGGTGCCGCCCAAGCCCGTCCAGTCTATCTGTTTCACAAAGTCGAAATCGGGAGGACCGAAGTCGAAACTTCTGCCGTAGAGCACGATGGCGCCTCTGCCTTCATCTATCTTCCACAAACCGCCCCCGTAGGTGCATTGCTCGCCGGGTGACAGCATGTCACGGTGCAGGTAGACACGCCCGAACTTCAGTACTCCGTCTCTGTTGATAATGAATTTCTGAAACATCTCTATTTCTGGTTTATTCAATGAAATCTGTATTCCGATTGATTCAATGTAATGAGAGAATTATTTCTTCTTCCAAAACAGTTTGTCTATGAAATCATAGCGCTTCTCCATCTGGGCATCAGTTTTTACGACGGTATTCACGTCTATCTGAAGCACAGGGGCTACTGCCTTGCCGTTGGTGGATGGCCACTCAGGCAGACCCAGACCATTCGGATTGCCGGTCTTTACGAAATTGACGTAATACTGGCTGAAGATGTCGCTGATCATATAATCCTCCGGCTGCCAGTTGAACACGCGGTTGGTTGGCAATGTACCCATTGCATACTCGATGTCGGCAGAATGAACGGCTCCCTTGTCTTGTGGCGCAGGAGCCGCATCTTCCTTGGCATCAACCACGCCGCCAGCCAATGCTGCCACCTTGCCCTTGATGGCCATAGCAGGACGAGGATGGCAATAGCGGTAGCGGTAAACAGGCTGTCCGCCGGTCAGCTTGTGCATGTTGCCCCACTTCCATGTAGAATAATCGAGGAAGATATCCGAAGCTAGGTTCACGCCCGGCTGCTCCAATACATCCTTATCGCTGTTGATGCCGTAAAGGCGGAAGAGTTCTTCGATGTTCTCTTCTCCGAAAGTAGCCTTGGCGCCAGCCTTCAGATTCTCAACGGTTGGCTGCTTGCCCATCAATACCGCCCATGGAGTCATCTCCTGGTTGTTGCCACCAATGAGCAGAGGCACCTTGGTCTGCTCGCCCTTGGCAAATACCTCTACAGGCTGTTCTTTCATAAAATATCCGTCGATATTATAGACCGGAACCGCTCTTACGCCCGCCAGCTTCATCAGTTCCTCGGCAGGGAGGGCACGAAGTTTGTTGAGGTTCTTCATTCCTACGTTCTTTTTCACCTTCTTTCCGGTTTCCTTACCCATCTTCTCGGCTATTTTCTGGGCAAGCTGCACTCCTTTCTCCTCGGCTTCCTTCTGTGTAGCCATCTTCTTGAATCCCATCACCGAACCACTGGAACCCATTGCCTGGGCAAAGAGTCCCTGACAGAGAGGGGAAGCCATCAGGGCGCTGACCGACATGGAACCTGCCGATTCGCCTACGATGGTGATGCGGTTAGGGTCGCCGCCGAAAGCCTCGATGTTATCCTTTACCCACTGGATGGCAGCCACCTGGTCCATGAATCCATAGTTGCCGGAACCCTTGTAGGATGTTTCCTTAGAGAGCTGTGGGTGGGCGAAGAATCCGAATATGCCCTCACGATAGTTGGCTGTGATGGAGATGATGCCCTTGCGTGCCATCGCATCGCCCGCATATCGAGGTTCGCTTCCGCTACCCGCCATCAGTCCTCCGCCGTTGAAATAAATGAGTACCGGCAGATGCTCCTTCATGGTCTTTGCCGGTGTCCATATATTAAGGTAGAGGCAATCCTCGCTGTTGGTCTTTGTACCGAAGTTCATATCGCCGAAGAGAGGTTCCTGCATCGGGTTAGGTCCGAACTCTTTGGCCTCGCGAACGCCCTGCCATTTCTGTACAGGCTGCGGAGCCTTCCAGCGGAGATTTCCTACCGGAGGGGCAGCGAACGGAATACCCTTGAATACTGTGATGCCTGAGAGGTCTTTTCCTTCGAGGATACCTTCGGCAGTCGTTACCTGAGTCTGCGCCATCATTCCCATACCAGGGAGCAGAAAGGCGATGGATAAGAGTAGTTTTTTCATATCGTAAATCTGTTAGTTTTGCAATAATACTGCAAATATAATCAAAATATCGTTACCTTGTTTTATTCAGTCCCATTTTTTAAATCTTTTTGTAAAAAGGCAATGCTTTCACTCTTCTTTCATTTCTTTGTAACACGCAAGTAACATTCTTTAAATACCTTTGCAGCGGTAAAAAGTATTACAGCATTATCCGCAAAACTCCTTTCGGCAATTCGCTGACGATTGATTTGGCAAAGGCGACGATAGACGGCGAGCAGTTGGGTGCAGATGAACTATACGGTAGCCGCGGAGACTCTGGTGCGCTCTTGGGAGGACATTGCTGTAGAAGTTTTGGATAGATATTAATATTTAATTGACAGACAACAAAATAGATTAGCCATTTAATCGTTATATTACTATATATAATTAAGGTATAGTTTTATTTTGAGAGTAATATGAAAAAATGGCATTTATGGTTGGCGGCTTCCATCGGACTGGTGGTCATCGTTGGAATGATGATTCGGGAGTTTGATGTGGAAGTTCTGAGCAGGATAGATTTGTCTCCCAGGTTCTTTCTGGGGGTAGTAATGGGCGTGTTGCTCTTTGCGGTCCAGAATCTGATGCTCACCCTCCGTTTCCGTCATCTCTGCCAGCGTAAGTTATCCGTAGCCGAGGCGTTCCGCATCAATGTACTTTGCGAGTTTACTTCTGCCGTCACTCCTTCGGCGGTGGGGGGAAGTGGATTGGCTTTTGTCTATCTCAATCGCGAGGGAGTTTCTATGGGCAGAAGTATCTTCACCATGTTTGCAGCCCTGCTGGCTGATGAGGCTTTTCTTGCCATCAGTTGCGTGTTGCTCTATTTCTGTGTTCCATCGCATCTCTTGTTCAGCTTGGTTGATGGAGTGGGGATTTCTGTGGATGCTACGAACGAATGGATTAAGGGCGGAGTGCAGGTTATCTTCATCGTCAGCACCCTTATCGTTGCTGTCTGGACGGCCATCCTCTACCTCTTGTTGTTGCATCGTCCTCAGATTCTGGGCTGGGTATTGAAGGGATGCTGCAAGATTCCTTTCCTTCGCAGATTCCTGCCCAAGGTAGAGAAGTTTTCCGAGGAGATGACGATGGCTTCGGAGGAGGCAAAGCTGGAGGGCGGAAGATTCTGGCTGCAGCTGATGGGTTATACTTCCCTGGCGTGGCTGTCGAGATTCGCCATCGTGGTAGCTATTCTCATTGCCTTCCATTGTCAGGGCAACATGCTGGTGGCTTGGTGCCGCCAATGGGTGATGTGGATGATTTCCATTCTGAGTCCTACGCCTGGCGGAAGTGGCGTGGCAGAGTTGATGTTCCGCCTTTATTATGCTGATTTCCTGCCCGATGCCTCTGTAGCCATTCTTGCCGCCATGCTCTGGCGCGCCATCTTCTATTACCCTTTCCTGGTGATGGGCACCCTGGTCTTGCCGAAATGGATTGCTAGAAACTGACATAGAGTCGGGCACTGAGCGCCGTGAAATCTCCATTGTCGTTTTTGATGTATTGGAACGATGGCTGAAGGGAGATGGATTCCGTCAGCTGTCTTTTCCATGTTACTTCCAGCGAATATTCTGAACCCTGCTGAAAGCGGGCGTACTGGCCAGACAAGCCGCACTCGTTCTTATCGTCCTGATAGGCACCGCCCAGTTCTGCGTATCGGTAGCAAGCATTCTGATGACTGGTGTTCTCGGAATATTGCACCATGCACGAAATGTTCTTGTCGCCAGCCTTCCATACACTCTGCTCTCCGTAAACCCACCAGGCACAGGTGGCCTTGCCCTTGGATTCATCGGCAGGAACCATTTCGCCATCTTCGTTTATCGGATATTGACGGGTATGGACGGCAGCACCCGCAAAATACTTTCCACCTTTATGTTCATACTCCAACTGCGACATGTTGAAGATTCCATCCTTCTTTGGGCGAACCAGGAAAGGATTGTCGTGGGCTTTCCAGCCATTATATCCTATGCCGTTATACAGACTGTTTCTGAAAGTCCATCCACCCTTGGTTACATCAAAGTAAAGGGTCAAGCCTGAATATGGATAGTTGGCTATCGGATAGCTGGATGCAACGGTAGGGAAGATTCCCTCAGAACTGTTTTGGAAAAGTGCCGTAACATCAGAGGTAAAGAAATCCTCGTTCACGTTTCTCACACCCACAAACAGATGGCCCGAATTCCACTCGTGCATGTAGCCCAGCACGGCAAGCATGGCGAAGTTATTGTCTGCATCTATGTTCGAAAATCCCTGCCAGTCGTCAATAATGCCATCGTTGGTCTTTGCCACATGCAGCGTAGCCGCCTCGAACGAATCCTTTCCTTTTCCTATCGGTACACTCAGTTCCAATCTCAGCTGATTGATCAGATTGGTATTCTTGTTCATGTCCCATTGCCATTCAGAAATATATTGTCCGTTAAAGCTCTGTGTATGAGCAAGGCAGATATGGATACAGCCTAAAATAATAAAAATAATTCTCTTCATTTCTTAATGTTTTGTATAATTTCTTGTTCACTTGCCCGTCGTCTGCGAGCATCTTTCTAATTCACGCTGCAAAGATACTTGATATTTTAAAATCCTGCAATACTTAATAATTAGTATTTTTATTTAGTCTAAATAGATAAGTGCTCTTTGTTATCCTCATTTCTAGGTATTGTGGTTCTCTTATATGGATGGAAGGTTCTGTTCTGTCCTTATTTTTAGGTATTAAACGGCTACCAACAATAATATTTTTTTAAAACTTTGTCTTATCAGATATTATTCGTA
>JAJWAL010000195.1:0-2779 GCA_021618535.1 Segatella copri
AGCATACTAAGTTTTTTATCTTCGCGCTCGTTGCTGCGATGACGTTCTCTGCCTGTGGCACTGACGATTCGCTGGAAATCACAAAACCTGATCAGGTAAATGGTGGTAATAACAGTGGCGGAAATACTGGCGGCGGAAATACTGGAGGTAATACAGGTGGAAGCACTGGAGGCAGCATCCTTGGAGATAATACTCCAGGAGTATCTACCAACAAGGCTAACCAAAATATGAACATGCCTACAGCCATTATGCCTGAGGTAGTAAAGAATGCCATCAATGGTTTGGAATTTCCTAAGATTAAAGGAGGTTCAAGCTACGTGGTTACTCACATGGCAGATAATGCAGTTAACTTCAGTTCTGAATGGGATGACAATCTTCAAGCACAGCGCTGGACTTGCTACTTCTATTGTGAAAGCAACAAAGGAGGTAACGTGGGACGTTTAGGAGATTTTATCAATGATCCAGACTTGGCTAAGTATTACCCAGGAATTACAGAATTTGCATCAACGCCATACCAAAACTCAGGCTATGACCGTGGACACCTGATAGCATCTCACGAGCGCCAAGCTTCTGCTGTATCAAACAAACAGACTTTCTATTTCACCAATATGCAGCCACAATATTCTACCTTTAACCAATCTAAAGGTATTTGGTTTGCTATGGAACAGCAGAACTTAAAGAAAAATATCTCAGGAAGAGATACTCTTTTCGTAGTGAAGGGTGGCACTATCGAAAACGGAAACGTAATAGAATATGTCAAAAACAGAAGCCACATCAACCCATCAGAGTACGTAAAGCAACCTCATGATGGATATATCCCTGTGCCAAAATATTTCTTTGTAGCATTCCTAGAAAAGAAATATAATAAAGACACTGACAGTTTTAAATACAATGCCTTCGGCTATTGGTTCCTTCACGAGAACAAGACATTTGATTCGAAAGATAAACTTGTAAACTATATCGTAAATATCAAGACGCTGGAAGACAAAACCGGTATCGACTTCTTCTGTAATCTCCCTGATAATATCGAGCAGGAAGTTGAAAACAAAGATATAGAAGCCATCAAGAATCACTGGGGCTGGTAAATAAGAAACAAAAAGAATCCGCTCTCTCAAAGCAATGAGTGAGCGGTTTCTTTTGTTTATATCATCATCTTCTCGGCAACTTCTTGATTGCATGTGGCATGAATGCCCTGCCGGTAGCCTTACCGAAGCTAGGAGCTACAGAATCGGTTGCAGCAGAACGGGTCTTCTTACGGGCTCCACTCGGATTGTAACGCTCCAGATCGATTTGCATCACATCACCCTTAGCTGCTCCTGTTCCTATCATATAACCATAGAACACATCACGGCCCTTTTCTTCACCCAGATAGAAACCATACTGCTTAGCACCTGCATCCATCACATAGGTAGCACCAGAATCATTATAACGGATATAAATATCACCATTCTTATCGATGTACCAGGTAAACTTCAGGGTCTGGGTTTCACCCGTTTCTTCAATATAATCCTGTTCTATACCATCACCACTGAGCGAGTTAACCTTATCACCCGCCTGATAGAACGTCATCTCGGCATTGAAACTGTAATTGTCACGTGACTGCCCATCCTCTGCAAGCTCAGAGAGCAGCACAGAGCCTCTCCAGTCGCCAATAAGGGTCTGAGCCTCCGACAGCAGGCAATCATCCTGAGAGCCGTTAGAACCATTGTTCCAGTCGCCCTCATTCCATCCCCAGCCACCATGATTATAATCATCATGCCAATAATCATCATCACATGAGGTAAATGAGAAAGATGCTGCAGCTATCGCCATCCATATCCTATTAAACTTTTTCATATCCTGTTTCCTTTCTTCAAACTAAATTCCTTATTGCCTTACTTCACTACAAAACGGCGAACAGGCTTCTGATTATCATCTGCTACCTTAACATACTCTACAGAATCCTTAGCTCCGCGAGAAACAATCTGGGTGTTCTCCAAACCCGAATGCTGTTTGCTGTAGCCCCAACCGTCATCGTAGTCCCAATCGTAGCCCCAGTCATAATCGCGCCAGTTATAGCTGTAAGAATCACGATAAAGTTCGAAAGAAGCACGGTTGCCGTTATCAGCGTCTACATATCCAGAGAACTTGCGGTCGCCCAGAGCATAGTCGTAAATCACAACATCGCTACCCTCATCGAGAAGAGTGATATAGATGTTTCTGTTGCGAACAGTCCAGTTAATACGGTTTGCGATATAGTTATTGCCATGCCAGTAATTTCCCTTAAAGTAATCAATCCAATAGCCTGTACCGGAATAGATGCCATCATTCTGGTCGAAGCGGATTACCGAGTAGAGGGCATTGTGATTACCATATTCTACCAACATATTACCCTTCCATGTACCATCGAGGGTGTATGCAATATCAGAATCCTCATCACATGAGGTGAATGAGATACTCATCAAAGCTATGAAAGCCATTGTGAGAAGAGTAGTAAACTTTTTCATATCAATTTATCAGTTAAGTTATTTATATTCTTATATCTTCTATACTTTTGAGCTCTTGAAGAACAGCATTCTTTCTTGAACCCGATGCAAAGGTAGTGGATTTTTCGTCTGCATCAAAGGGGAAAAGGATACAAACTGAGGGGGAAATCCCTATTCTTTAGAAAGCAACTGCTTTTTTGATGATATTTCTCTTTGACTAGAGTGGTATTTCTTTCGGTTTTGATGGTCTTTCTTTCTATGTATCAAAGATTTAACACCTTCTTAACACATTGTATCGATATTTTTCGTATCTT
>JAJWAL010000196.1:0-2768 GCA_021618535.1 Segatella copri
AATTACCCAGGGCGATGCCCTGGGCTAGGAGCTTCTGCCCTTTCAGGGCGTGTGGCGAAAAACTTGCGAAGGTTCAGTCACAAACAATAAAAAACTGAAGATTATGAAGACGATAAAACAAAGAATTTCCTATGCGGTAATGGGCCTTATGGCTATGGGCTTTACTGCATGTACGCAAAATGAAGATATGACTCCTACGCTGAAAGGGCAGGAAATCAATGCTACTTTCTCTGTTGGAGGTATGCAGACTCGTGTCAATACATTAGGACATGGTAACAATTGGGAGGATAAAGATAAACTAAAAGTAACGATATTTACGGATTATGATAATGGTAGTACGACTTTTCTTTCTTTTAATGGCGAAACCTGGTCCCGCAGTGGTAGTTTTCGTTGGTTAGATGAATCCGAAAAACATACTATTTTGGCTGTATATCCATCTGACACGGATTTTGGGAAAGAAAATCTACAGTATGATTTACAGACAGACCAAAGCAGCGAAGGTAATTTGAAAAACGCTGATCTCATAACTGGATATTGGTACGATCGTCCTCGGTTTGATTTAAGCATTCCTATGCAGCATCGCATGTCGCTGGTTACGATAGTATATCATGTTGGAACTGCGGATTATCCTAATATGGATATTAGTGAACCACAAGTGTATTCAAAAAACAACAGTGTTAGATTTTTTAGAGACCAAGACCAGGGGCAATTAGTAATGGGTACACCTTCTGGTAATCCTGATTGGGTTAAAGCTTGCATACATGACGATGGTATGTTTTCTGCAATCGTTATCCCTGGTTCCTACAAAGCTGGCGAGATTTTCGTGAAATTCAAGATAGGCGACAAGAACTTCTATGCAAAAATGAAGATCAATACGGAATTTCAAGAGGGTCAACGCTACACCTACAAACTCGATGTAGGAAAAGATATAGTGAAACTGACCCAAATCAGCGTAGATGATTTGAAAGGTTGGACAAATGAAGATGATCTCAAATAATTGGAGGAAAGAATATGAAAAAGATATTTCAATACATCATGCTGGCAGTCGTTACTATAGTAATGGCGTCATGCACAAGTGATATAGAAGAAACAACCGCAGCAACAGGCAAGAACAACGTACAGTTGGTTGTTGGTGAATTTCCTGCATTCGGAGATTCACAGACTCGTGCTATTGGTACAACTGATCCGGGCAAGACTTCATGGGCTGAAGGAGATGAGTTGCTTCTGGTGATGACTAGTAAGACTTTAGGGACTAAGTATGCTACTTTTAAATATAATGGCAGTAGCTGGGAATTGGCAAGTGGCGAGCTTTCTTATAAAATAGACGAAGTGCCAATCTTTCCTCATGTATATTACGCCCCTAATTACAAATGGAAAGCTGGCGAATTAGTTTTGAAAGAAGGTAAGGTTGCAGGAACGGATGAATATATTGAGGGAACAGCTTCTACCCATGATGGCAAGGTTATAATCGTATCTTTTGCCAAGGCAACACGCAACTATTCACGCTTGCGCATTGCAACTATGCCAAATAAGCAAATAACAGTTGGCATCAATCAATACACTCCTGCGGGCAGCAGCGATATGAAATGGGATCAAAATTATGCCCTTACTTCTGATGAAAAGGGCAATGCCTATTTATATGGTACTTTTGAAAATAATTCCGAAGTAACAGTGAAATATAGAGAAGCAGCTTTGACAACTCATACATTCTCGCAAGCAACAGAGAGTGCTAAGAGTTATGCTCTGGATGCTACTGTCATTTCGGCAAATAGTGCAGAAGAAATAAAGTCAGCTATCAACCAGGAAGTAGCAAATAGCAAAACTGCTATAAGACTTAACATCGCTTCTGATGCTGGCGATAATGAGTTTAAGGCTATCCGCGAAGCTTTTGAGAAAGTGCAATAAGGCACTATAGACCTCACTCTAATAGGATGCAAGGAAATTCCTGCAGATGGTTTGAACAATAGTTTTCGAGAACTAGAGGCATTAAAGTCTATTACTTTGCCTGATGTGACAAAGTTAGGTAAAAGGGCTTTGATTTACTGTGAAAACTTAAAAACAGTAAATGCTCCAAAGGTTACAGCTATAGATCAACAAGCTTTTTACAGTTGCCAAAGGCTAGAAAAAGTTATACTGGGAACACTTACCGATGTGCGAGGAGAAGTATATTCTGAAGATGGTATTTTTAATGGTATTTCCATTTTAGAGAGACAAACAGATTTGTATTTGCCTAAAAATCAGGAAGTCATGAAAGGTGAGTTTGACGAGAATAGCAATCAATATATTTGGAAGCCTACGGGTGAAAGTTACTTTGCCAGCCCTAATGGTGAATTCCTCGGCTATCAATTTAAGTCAGTAAAGAGTTGGGAATAAAAGGCAGTACTATCAAGTTTAACTCCTAAGCTGGGCAGGAGTATAAGTTGCCCAGCAAAAATATCCCCCCACACTTCACAGGAAATCGACAAGGGCCTATATGCCACGATGAACAGGTGGCGTATAGACCCTTGATTATATGGTGATATTTGTTATCTACATCTCCGCTTTCAGCAGCTTTATCTCTTCTGCCGAAGGAAAGAGAAGAAGCAGAACGCAGGCTAAACGCAAGCAGCACACCCTGAACCAACGGTCACCGACACATAGCGGAATTGAAAATCGCTGGTCGAAGGGTAAAACAAAGGTAAAGGGCGGCTCTGGTTAGAAGAAAGATAAAACATTTTCTAATTTAATAATTGCTTGGCAGAAACTTCTACTACCCCGCCATTTCCGTC
>JAJWAL010000197.1:0-2764 GCA_021618535.1 Segatella copri
CCTAGGACTCAACACCTGCTGGGCAGGATTAAGCTATCGCAAGGTGAATGAAGCCTACAAGATAGAAAAAGGGGAGAAGTTGACATGCATGATTGCCTTGGGATACGGAGAGTCACAAGGGGTTAGTCACAAAATCAAGACCATGGAACAGGTGAGCAATGCAACCAGCAATTCTCCTTCATGGTTCCGAAAGGGCGTGGAAGCAGCTCTTCTTGCTCCCACTGCCATCAATCAGCAGAAGTTCTCATTCTTCCTGCAAGACCCGGAAGGTACAAAAGCTGGTTGTAAACCCAAAGTTCTTGCCAAGAGAGGCTTCTCAATGGTAGGATATACCAAGATGGACCTCGGCATTGCCAAGCTTCACTTTGAAATAGGAGCAGGAAAGGAAAACTTTAAGTGGGTGGTAAAGAAAGGATGAGAGACTTCACGGAAATATGGCAACTTCAAGATACCATCATTACAGCAGTCAACGCATGCGGTTATGGTGTCTGGGATTTGCATGCTACCAGTTGGGGATTTCATCTGGAGTTAACAGAACATTTGGATGATGCAGAAATCTGCAATATCTGCAGTCAACTTCCGCTTTTTGGAGATTATAAAGGAGAAGGCACAAATGGTTCTGTTCTAAGTTTGTACAACTACTGATTATTGATGTTCAAAAATAAAGCATATAAATTGTATTGCAAGGATTATTATCTTAAATATCCGTAAAAAAATTACGGCGTATTGATATTTTGTATATCTTTGCAACTGCTTAGCTGCACTTGACATTATAATAGTTTGCATTGTTTAAGTGTGTATTAGCTTTGCACCAACAAAATTGTTATCAATTAAAAATAAAGTATATATAAGCATGCTAGTAAAATTTGCCGTAACGAACTATAGAGGATTTGCCAATCGTATAGAATGGGATTTGTCGAAACCAAGTAACTATTCGTTCAATACTTTTGCCATTAAAGATGGTATCATCAAGAATGGCATCGTATATGGACCTAATGGTTCTGGCAAGTCGAACTTTGCAATGGCCATCTTCGACATTACCAATCATCTTTCACAGAAGTGGAAGAAGGTGAACTATTATGATAACTTTACATATACGGGAAAGTTGAACTTCCCCGTAAAATTTGAATATACATTCAAGTTTAGAGATAATACGTTACTATATACATATAGCAAATCACCTGATGGAAAACTGGAGGAAGAAGAACTTGTTGTGAATAACAAGCTTATTTTCTGCAACAAGAATTCTGTCTTGACATTGGATGATGTTGAATTCCCGATGGATTCTGCGGTGAAGGCAAACCTTGCCAATAACGCCAATAATGTATCCATCGTAAACTTTCTGCTTACTTCCTATCCTCTTGCCAAGGAACATTATCTTCTGAAACTGCAGCAATTCGTAAACTCAATGTTATGGTTCAGAAGTGTTGAAAAAAATGAGTTTATGGGGTTGGCTACTGCTCCGGCAAATCTCGATGAGTATATCATCAAGAATAAGCTGACTCGGGACTTTGAGGAATTCATCCATCGGGTAAGCGGACAAAGTTTTGAGTTTCAGGAGCCAAAGGATGATGATAAAGAATTGTATTGCGTATTTGGATTAGGTCGCATTCCATTCGATAAGATTGCATCAACGGGTACTCAATCTCTGATGCTGCTATATTACTGGCTGAAACAGATGACAAAAGCATCGTTCGTTTTCATAGATGAATTTGATGCATTCTATCATTTCAGACTCTCTTATGAGGTTTGCAAAACCCTCTTTTCCCTTCCATGTCAGGCTTTTACGTCATCACACAACACCTATCTGATGACCAACGACTTGCTTCGCCCAGATTGCAATTTCATCTTGCAAGACAACAAAATCAAGCCGTTGAGCGACTGCACTCAAAAAGAGTTGAGATTCGGGCATAATATAGAAAAAATGTTTAGAGGTAACGCATTCGAAGTATGATACTATTCGTTTTTGAAGGAGTAAAACGGGAGCCGGATTTGTTCCGCACCATCCAGCGATTATACTTTGCAAATAGAGATGAGCAGATAGTATGTTCCTATAACAACAACATCTATCAGCTATACAAAGATTTGCAGGAGTATGATGGCGATGGAGATATTGTGTCTTTGCTGATGGAGAAATTTGCTGGTCAAGCAGACAATCCGCTCAAGGATATTGATGCATCTGCTGACATTTCTGAAATCTATCTGTTCTTCGACTATGACTTTCATAACCGGAATTTATCTCTCGAAGAAATCAACAGGCAGGTAAAGGAAATGCTTGAAACATTCAACAACGAAACGGAGTTTGGTAGGCTATATATTGACTATCCGATGGTTGAGTCTATACGATATACTAAGCAGTTGCCCGATGCAAACTATTGGACGTATTCTGTAACACGTTCTGAGTGTGGTAAGTTTAAAGGTGTATCTGCAGATTTTTCTGCGTATGACAGTTTCGATTTCATCCTACTGAAAGATCATCGAGAGCCAACAGAAGTAGAGATGGAGGAAGTTAAGCAAAATTGGGAATATTTAAAGGAAATGAATGTGGGAAAAGCGAACTATCTATGTAAGGGGAAGAATACGATGCCTGCATCTAAAGAAGACATACTTCAAGACAAAATATTCAACTCACAAGTAGAACAGTATGTGAATACCGAAGATTGCAAAGTAGCTGTACTCAATGCTTTCCCAATTTTTCTGTTTGACTATTTCAAATAATATTTTAAGAGAAGGTTATCATACGAGGACATTCTATTAAGCAACA
>JAJWAL010000198.1:0-2755 GCA_021618535.1 Segatella copri
CTCAAGTACATCATGACACGCTCTTAATAGTCTGTAGTGATCTATATGACTCCCTTTGGCTGAAATAGAAAAGAGTTAGTTAAGAAGTAGAAAGTAGCAGAAAAGTGTGAAATTCCGTTCATGTAATAGCAATTATGTTACAATGAACGGAATTTTTTATTCGATGAAATGATTTTTTAAGCCGCTGTTCAGACCTTTATGTATTTTTGCAGCAGAAATCAAAACATTAACGCTAACAAATTAAACATTTAAAGTATGAACAACTTATTAAATGGAAAGAGCGCAGCCATGATGCTTGCACTTTCATTGGTAAATGTTACAGCAGCTTTTGCACAGGATGATAATTCAAGTGCTAAGGAAGAAGGTAATCGTAATGTGATGCTCAATGCAGCCAGTGCGAATGGTCCTCGTGAGATTCAGATAGGCTTGCCTTCTGCTGATGTCAATGTATTGGAGAATGGATTGCCTGTTACTTATGCAACCAATCCTCATTCTGTCAATACCATCTGGCGTGGTGATGTAAGTTTGAGCCATCAGGGATTGCTCAAGATTGCAGAGACAGCTATCACTACCGGTAATATCGGTTATGCCGTGAACTCTTTCACCCAGAAGGGACAGAAGGGATTCAATGGTAAGCTGAACTATAAGAGCAATCACTTCGGATTGCAGGAATTCTCTCTGAATATGAATGGTGATTTGGGTAAGGACTGGTACTACAGCTTTAATATGTATCAGGATTTCGACCCGGGAACCTTCAAGATCAAGTCAACTCCTTATCAGGACCGTACTCAGATTTACAAAGCTCTCCTTACCAAGAAGTATAACGGCAATCGTGGTGAGTTCACTGCCATGTATAAGTATGCCAATAGCCATAACGTGTATAGCTATGCTACCCAGAGTGCTCCATTTATCTATGTAGGTGATGGAAGCGTGAAGGAGTATGGAGATTTCAAACTCGGTACCACCTCTTATCTCCCTATCGATAACGAGATGACTTATCGCGATATGCGTACTGGTGAGTTGAAGCAGACTTCTCTCTATGATGCCTGCCTGAACAAGTCAAGCGAGGTAACCCTGATGAACAACTACCGTTTTGACAACGGTTTGAACTGGAAGGCTACCTTGAAGTACGATCACTCACGTGGTGCGATGGTTTACCAGTCACCAATGTCTATCATCGATTTGAAGAGCGAGGCTAACAAGGGCGTATATAATTATATGTATCGCGATATCGACGGACAGACTAAGGCTTACGATGGTCAGTATGTTCAGACCCGTATGTCCTGTCTCAATGCCGGTAAGATTGATGAGGCTCTTTTCACCACCGAGCTCAGCAAGAAATTCAGTACTTCCACCTTCCGTCTTGGCGTGAATGAGTGGTTCTACCATATCGATTATTGCTCAAATACAACCATGTATGACCAGAGTGTTCCTGCAGGTGGCAATTATGCCTTGCGAGTTTGGGATGCCAACCAGCGCACCGGCTATTTCTACGATTTCAACAAGAACGCCTCTGAGTATTATAAGGGAAGCGAAAACAAGCTGGCTCTCTACTTCACTCACGATTGGGATGTCACCAACAAGTTGAATCTCTACTATGGTGCCCGTCTGGAGTGGCAGAAGCTGAAGGGTGAAAACGCAGCTGTGAAGAATGCAAAGGGTGAATTCGTAGGCCGTTTTGCCGATTACTATCTCGGTGCTACGGCACCAGATAAGACTACTAAGATTGCTCCGGCAGACTTGAGTTACAACTGGTTGAACTACGATTTCTCTGTAGCAGCAACTTATAAGTTGACCGATAACTTCGGCTTCACTGGCGATTTCACTTACATCGTTCAGCATCCTAAGTTCGAGGCTTTTGCCCCAGCTACATTGCCAAATACGGATAAGATTTCTGTGCCACTCGGTCGTGCAGGTATCTACTACAATAACTCATGGTTGAGTTTGACATCGTTGTTCTCTTACATCTCAAAGACCAATAACAACTCAACTCTGAATTTGCAGCATGGCAGTGAAATCAAGGCAGCTCCTATGGCTTACGATATTCAGACATGGGGTTGGACAACCGATGCAGTGGCTCATCCTTTCAAGGGATTCGATTTCCACTTCCTCTTCACTTATCAGAAGCCAACTTACAAGAAATATGAGACATCGGTTACCTTCAGTGATGGTACCCCTGGCAACATCAATGCCACCGGCAACATTGTAGCCGAGATTCCTCAGATTCTCATCGAGTTGGATCCTAGCTACATGATTACCAAGGACATTAAGCTCTGGACCAGTTTCCGTTACTTCAGCAAGACCTATGCCAACATCAACGAGGCATATTACTTCAACGGTCACTGGGAGACTTTCGGAGGTTTGAACTGGCAGGCAACCAAGCGCCTGGCTCTCGGCTGCACCGTAGTCAACTTCCTCAATCAGACTGGTGCCAAGGGTAGTATCGCAGGTGCCGAACTGATTACCAAGGATGAGGCAAAGGGAATCAAGAATCAGATAATGACGGGTAGCTATCTCCGCCCATTCACTGTAGAATTCACAGCTTCGCTGAAGTTCTAATTAGTTCAAACATAATAAGATAAGACAGTACTATATGATAATGTATAGTGCTGTCGATAATAACGAAAACAATGCTATATTCTATAGATAAACAATAACAATTAACAATAGTTTTACAATGGAAACAAACAAAATGCTGATGGCTGCCTGCCTCATGTTGATGGCATCAGCTACAACTTCTGCCTTTGCACAGAAG
>JAJWAL010000199.1:0-2745 GCA_021618535.1 Segatella copri
CTTTTACCTTTGCACTCGGAAACAAGTTTAAACGAATTGGTTAACGGGTGTTAAGGTGAACTATAAAATGCTCTAGAATATCACTATCATTTGACTCAGTCCTTCGCCAAACCAAATGTTTTCTTGTATCCATTTAATATTAAAATGTTAATAATATGGATAAAGAACTGTATTTTGGCGTAGATGTCTCCAAGAAGACTCTCGACCTTGCTTATTATGATGGTGAAGCCATCGATTGGAAGAATGCCCATATTCAGGTGAGCAATGATGATGCTGGATTCAAAAAGATTGGCTCCTGGGTCGCAAAGGTAGGAAAAGACTTTGCTACCTTTTTGTTCTGTATGGAATATACTGGACTTTATAATCAAAACTTCAGATTATGGCTGGAATCCAAAGAATATATCTATGGTATGGTGGAACCTCGCAAAATGCATCGCTTCGAGCCAGACTTGGATGATGGCCAGCGCTCTCTAGACCGTATCAAGACTGATGAACTGGATGCTTTCAGAATAGCAATCTATTGTGAGCAGAACCACAAGAAGATTCTTCGCAATCCCTCCAAACTTCCTTCACCTGTCTATTTCAAGTTGAAGAGATTGCTGGCTGAGCGTAAGCAGAACACCAAACAGTCTGTTCTTTACAAGCAACAGCTTCATGATATCTGCGCATACGACACAGACTTATCCGTTGAACGCAAGAAACTCCTGCTGAAGAACATGCAGGAAAACCAGAAAGCAATAGACAAGGAGATTGACAGCTACATGAATGAAGATACAAGCATCAGAAAGAATTACAATCTGCTGACCTCCATTCCTGGCATTGGTCGCATCATAGCGTTGGAAACCATTGTATTGACGGAAAATTTCACTGCAATCAGCAATCCTCGCAAATATGCCTGTTACATAGGAATAGCCCCTTTTAAAAAGGAATCTGGTACCTCAGTAAGAAAGAAAACGGGTGTTTCCAAGAAAGGCTTTTCTGAAGCCAAGGCAGACTTATCCATAGCTGTCCTTTCCGCCATAAGGAACAATCCTTCAATAAGAGACTATTGGATACGCAAGAGAAAGGAAAAATGCGGTGGCATCGTACTCAATGCCATCAAGTTCAAGCTAGTCCTTCGTATGTTTGCCGTGATAAAGCGTGGAACACCATATGTGGAGACAGATGCATATAAGAACTAAAATGCAGCAAAAGTGAACTATCGCACTTCTTAGAGCATAACTATTTCCCGACTAAGTCTTTTGTCTGCGTTTTTTTCACTACCTTTGCCGGAGCATCTGAAATGGAAGGAACTCCGGACGGGGTAGTGAACTATTTTGTCTTAGACAAAGACCTTTCCCTGATCTAGTCTCCCCAGCCTGAAATGCCAGGTCAAGTGCCGTTTAGGGAATTAGCCGTGGAAGCTTTTAAAAGATATGGCTTACCCTGACATAGAGAGCTCCTTCCTGCAAAATGCGGTACAAAGGTATGAAAAATAAATCATTTATCGGCATCGACATCTCAAAAAATGTCATTGACGTATCAATTTTCTGTGAAGAAACCCCAATTAAGGACTTTTCTCACGATGTATTCAACAATTCCCGCAAGGGATTTGGCGAAATGTGCACATGGCTCAAGAAGAATCATGTGGTTCTCTCGAACTGTCTCTTTGGAATGGAGTTCACCGGCAGCTATTCCATGGAACTGGAGAAGTTTCTTAATGCCAGGAACTATCAGTTCTGCATGCTCTCCACCCATGTGGTAAAGCATTATCCCATGGGACCCAAGGACAAGAGCGACAAGATTGACTCTGCCAAGATTGCAGACTTTCTCTATCGCTATAATGGTACCGAATGTGTCAAGCCTTATAAAATGCCTGACAAGACCATGCAGAGACTCAAGGCACTGATGAATGAGCGTAAGTTCCTGGTGGAACAGCGTACATGCTTCATGAACAGAAGACAGCTGTGCATCACAAAGGAAGATGCCCAGTTATATGATGGCTACATCAAGAAATTCAGCCGTGACATTGATAACATCGAGTTGGAAGAGCAGAAGTTGCTGGCTACAGACGATAGCCTTTTGGCTACTTACAAGAATCTTCTGACAATACCGGGAATAGGCTTCGTCAATGCCATAAATGTCATTGTCATTACCCGAAACTTTACCGCTTTTGAAACAGCAAGGCAATATGCCAGTTATGTCGGCGTGGCACCGCACTCCCACACTTCAGGCACCAGTGTGAGATGGCGTCCCCGACCTTCAGCACGCTGTGATGGTCAGGCGAAAGCAGATCTATCCATGGCGGCCACAGTTGTTGTACAATATGATGCAGAGTTACAATCATTCTATAACCGTAAATTAGGAGGTAAGCAAGATTCAGACACAAAACGCAAGGCATTGAATGCCGTTAAGTTCAAACTTGTTCTCAGAATGTTCGCCATAGGTAAGCAGAACAGAAAATGGGAACCGTTGGATTCAAAGAGCAGCAATGAAAAACTTGCAATATCATAAGTCCGAAACAAGTGAACTATAGCAGTCTGTGCTACTGCCATTTAGAGTCTTGTAAAGACACAAACACGGATAACTAATTAGGAATCTAGCCACACGCTATTAAAAGAACGAGTTCCGTGTTGATTTGTAACAGAAAAATCATTTTTGACTATTTCTGCTACCGATATTTTAGTGCCTGTATGCTTCAAAACGCCTCTTTTATATTTATTAACACAAAAAGTTGCTCAAAAATTTGGCTATGTCTTAGGAATC
>JAJWAL010000065.1:0-17530 GCA_021618535.1 Segatella copri
GGTCATCTGCTTGCTCTTATCCCAGAAAGTTCCCTTGTAATAGCAGTTGCTGATGCTGGTACCCACAAAACTGTATACATAATATCCATTTGGAGTTCCGCAGATGTTGATATTCGACTGCCATATATTGCCACAGGCGGCAGCATGACAATGCTCCATCACATCCTCTCCCTTATAGTTGATCTCGTGGTTGCAGGCAAAATGAGTATGGCCGCAGAAGAGTTCGTAACCGCCCTTAAACTGTTTCAGCAAAGAAAGCAGGAGCGAGAGACGGGAAGAAGAATAATGTCCCTCCTCATGGGCATTGGTCAGCGGCTTCGCCTTGCTGAAAGGCGCATTACCGAAGGTAAAAGGAATATGATAACAGAGTACCACCTTCATATCCTTTGGCGTGAGGGCGAGATCCTGCTTCAGCCACTTCACCTGGCGCTCACGTAATTCTCCAGGAGAATAATAAGACATGCCGCGATGGAAGAAGCAGTTATTGATGCAGACATAATGCACATCGCCACGGTTGAAGGAAAAATCGGTAGGACCGAAATTCTCTTCCCATTTCCTGCGGTAGAGCGCCTTGCCATCCTGGTCGTGATTGCCGATGACGGAGAAGAGACGCATCTCTGAAGAGCCCAATGCCTGGCGTATCTGACGCTCCAGTTTGGCGTTGTAACCGCCATAATACTGTACATCATCGCCCATGCTGAGCCCGTAGACCGGTGTTCCGGCAGGCAGCGAACTGATGGTTTGCTTGATGTCCGCCATCGTCTGGGTAGTGAATCTTTCTATATCGCTCTTCTTGATGGGATTATCATCCGGAGAAGTATAGTAAGGGCTGTAGGCATTGGTAACCTGCGGGTCGCCGATGACAATCATCTTATAGTGAATCTCCTTGCCGCCCGGCAGTCGGGTGAGGGTGAAGTTATAGGTTTTCTTCCCCTTGGAAACCTTTTGGTAGAAGAAAGCCGTGCGATCGGTCTTAGAATGGGTAGGAACCTCGCAATCGGCTGGAACAGAATAGTATATGAATTTTGCCAGGCTGTCTCGCTTCATCTTATATCTGCCCTGTGCATCGGTTTTCACACAGTTGAATCCATCGCTCACGATGACGCCAGCCACTCCCTTTCCTTCCTTATCTCTTAAAGTTCCGGAGATATTGAAATCCATCTTCTTCACAGGTTTCTTCTTCAGCGTATCAGCAGGCTGTGGCTTGAGCCGGAGAACCGGTGGGTTTTTCACCAGGTTCTGTATCTGTTTCTTGGGGTAGAGCAGGTGCAAGGTGATGCCTATTGCTACGAGCGCGCAGCAAGCAACCGACAGAACCCCTATGTATAATTGTTTCTTTTTCATGAGTACAAAAGTACGGCTTTATTATGGTAATGCAGCATATATTCATTTAAAAAACTCTAAATATTACCTTAGGGTAACTTACCTTAGGGTAATATTTCGTAACTTTGTACCAAATTACTAGGAATATGGCAAAATATCTATCACCATTTCAATTTGGTACATTAGCCACCAATGAGAATTTTATCGACAGACAGGAAGACAGGGCTTTGCTCAAGCAATTACTGTCCTCCCATATCAACGTGATGCTGATTTCACCACGCCGATGGGGTAAATCATCGCTAGTGAAAAGGGCGATGAGCGAATTGGCTGGTGAGGATAATAACGTAAGAATCTGTTATATCGATGCCTTCAGCATCGGCTCTGAATCTGAATTTTATCGCACTTTTGCCAGTCAGGTTATAGCTTGTGCTTCCTCTAAAATGGAACGGTGGATAGAGGATGCAAAGAAATTCCTGACAGGAGTGATACCGCAGGTTGTAATCAACGACCAGGTGACCGACTTCATGGCTTTCGACCTGAAGTTTGTGCCACAGGAGCGTGATAAGATGGCGATTCTCCAACTGCCTGAGTTGCTGGCAAAGGAAAAGGGCATCAGGATTATCGTCTGCATCGACGAGTTCCAGCAGTTGGCTAATCTTCCTGAGTATAAGGATATGGAGGGAAAGATGCGTTCGGTATGGCAGCAACAGCAGCTTACCTCTTACTGCCTCTACGGCAGCAAGCGAAACATGATGCTCAATATCTTCAACAATTCCAATAGTCCTTTTTATCGCTTCGGCCAAGTGATTTTCATGCAGAAGATAGCTAAGGAGCATTGGATTCCATTCATTCTGTCATCTTTCGAGAAGACAGGAAAGTCAATCTCTGCAGAGATGGCAGAGCGGATCTGTGATGCCGTGGCTTGCCATTCCTGGTATCTCCAGCAGTTGTGCTATTTTATCTGGAGTTTCACGGTTTCGGAAGTGACGGAAGATATATATCATCTGGGATTGAAACAGGTACTCAACATCAATACCCCGATGTTTCAGAATGATACGGAGAATCTCAGTTCCACCCAGATAGAGATGCTTAAGGCTATAGCCAATGGCGAACAGCATTTCTCTTCGCAAGCCGTGAAACAAATCTATAATCTTGGTAATCCGAATACGATTGTCAAGAACAGGAAAACGCTCCAGAACAAAGATATTATCGAAAAGCAAAACGATGCTTTTGTCTTTGTTGACCCGATATACCGGCTGTGGTTTAAGGAGGAGTATTGTAGATAGAAACTATGTAAATTAAAAGAAATAATATAAGGAGAAGAAAGATAATGGCAAACGATAATAAAGGTCTTACACCGATGATGAGACAGTTTTTCGAGATGAAATCGAAACATCCCGAAGCGCTGCTGCTCTTCCGTTGCGGTGACTTCTACGAAACTTACTGCGAAGATGCGGTGGAGGCATCCCGTATACTCGGCATTACGCTGACACGACGCAACAATGGCGGTTCTACGGGTACGACCGAGATGGCAGGATTCCCTCATCATGCTCTGGATACCTATCTGCCTAAACTCATCAGGGCGGGTAAGCGCGTAGCGGTATGCGACCAGCTGGAAGACCCGAAGAAAAAACGACTCGAAATAAAAGGTAAGAAGGGACTGAGCCAGATGGACAAGATGGTGAAGCGAGGTATTACTGAACTCGTTACACCGGGTGTGGCGATGGGAGATAACGTCCTGAACTACAAGGAGAATAACTTCCTGGCAGCCGTACACTTCGGCAAGACCGCCTGCGGTGTGAGCTTTCTGGATATCTCGACCGGAGAGTTTCTTACCGGCGAGGGAACCTACGACTATGTAGAAAAACTGATGGGCAACTTCATGCCGAAAGAGGTGCTCTACGACCGCGCCCGAAAGAATGACTTCGAGAAATATTTCGGCAGCAAATACTGTACCTTCGAGCTGGACGACTGGGTTTTCACCGAACAGACAGCCCTGCAGAAACTCCTGGGACATTTCAAGACAAAATCTCTGAAAGGTTTCGGTGTAGAGCATCTCAAGAACGGCGTGATAGCCAGTGGTGCCATCATGCAGTATCTCGAGATTACCCAGCATACACAGATTAATCATATCACCGCCCTTTCACGTATCGAAGAAGATAAGTTCGTGCGTATGGATAGGTTTACCATCCGCAGTCTGGAGCTGGTTGCCCCTATGCAGGAAGACGGTTCTTCTCTCCTGAATGTCATCGACCGTACGGTAACGGCGATGGGCGGACGTATGCTCAGACGCTGGTTGGTCTTCCCGTTGAAGGACGTTAAACCAATCAACGAGCGTCTCGACATCGTAGAATATTTCTTCAAGGAACCGGAATTCCGTCAGCTTCTCGATGACCAGCTGCATCGCATCAGCGACCTGGAGCGTATCATTTCCAAAGTAGCCGTGGGTAGAGTTTCGCCTCGCGAAGTGGTTCAGCTGAAGAATGCACTCGAAGCCATCAAGCCTATCAAGGTGGCATGCCAGCATGCTACGAACGAGGCTCTGAAGCGGGTAGGCGAGCAGCTGAACGTATGCGAGACCCTGAAAGACCGCATCGCCAGGGAAATACAGCCCGATCCGCCACAGCTGGTCAATAAGGGTGACGTGATAGCCGACGGATTCAATGCCGAACTTGACGACCTTCGTGCCATCAGCCGCCACGGCAAGGATTATCTGCTCAAGATACAGGAAAGGGAGATAGAAAAGACAGGAATTTCGAGTCTGAAGGTAGGTTACAATAATGTTTTTGGATACTATCTGGAGGTGAGAAATACCTTTAAGGACAAGGTGCCTGAGGAGTGGATACGCAAGCAGACGCTGGCTCAGGCAGAGCGTTATATCACCCAGGAACTGAAGGAATATGAGGAAAAGATTCTCGGTGCTGATGAGAAGATTCTGGTATTGGAAGCACAGCTCTTTAACGAACTGATAGCTGCCATGCAGGAGTATATTCCGCAGATACAGATCAATGCCAACCTCATCGCCCGTATGGACTGTCTTTTGTCATTTGCAAAGACATCTGACGAGAACCGCTACGTGCGCCCTATCGTCGATGATTCTGAGGTGCTCGACATCAAGCAGGGCAGGCATCCGGTGATTGAAACCCAACTGCCGCTGGGCGAACGCTATGTACCTAACGATGTGCTGCTCGATACCGAGAAACAGCAGATCATGATGATTACCGGTCCTAACATGGCTGGTAAATCGGCTCTGCTGCGCCAGACCGCCCTTATCGTGCTGCTGGCACAGGTAGGCTGTTTTGTGCCCGCAGAGAGCGCCCGAGTTGGACTGGTGGATAAAATCTTCACCCGTGTGGGTGCAAGCGACAATATATCGCTCGGCGAATCGACCTTCATGGTAGAGATGACCGAGGCAGCAAACATCCTGAACAACGTTTCTCCGCGCTCGCTGGTGCTCTTTGATGAGCTGGGAAGAGGTACTTCTACCTACGATGGTATTTCCATTGCCTGGGCTATCGTGGAATATCTGCACGAACATAAGAAGGCGCAGGCACGTACGCTCTTTGCTACCCACTATCATGAGCTCAACGAGATGGAGAAGAACTTCCCTCGCATAAAGAACTTCAATGTGAGTGTGAGAGAGGTGGACGGAAAGGTAATCTTCCTGCGTAAACTGGAACCGGGAGGCAGTGAGCACTCTTTCGGTATCCATGTGGCAGAGATTGCCGGTATGCCCCGCAGCATCGTGAACCGTGCCAATGTGATTCTCAAACAGTTGGAGGATGACAATGCCGGGGTTGGCGGTGCCGGTAAACCGAACGTACAGCACATCGATGAACCTAAGGATGGTGTGCAGCTCAGTTTCTTCCAGCTCGATGATCCTGTACTGATGCAGATACGTGATGAAATACTCGGGCTGGATGTGAACAATCTCACTCCGGTAGAGGCATTGAACAAGCTCAATGACATCAAGAAAATCCTGCTGGGAAGATAAAAATATAAATCCCTCCCCGTGGCAGCAGATGCTGTTGCACGAGGAGGGATTTTTATAATCTGAAAATAAGTCGTCAAATATTATTTTGCCTCTACGTTCTTTTCTTTCGCTCTCTTTGTGCTGGAAGCGATGCTCCATACACCGGCGATGATGAGCGGAATGCTCAATATCTGTCCCATATCCATAGGCAGACCTGCCTCGAATGCTACCTGAATCTCCTTGGTATATTCTATGAAGAAACGGAAGGTGAAGATGAGAGTAAGGCAAAGACCGAAATAGAAACCGGTTCCAACGCTCTTAGGACCTCTCTTCTTATAGATGAAGAGGATGATGAGGAAGAAGCAGAAATAAGCCAAAGCCTCGTAGAGCTGACCTGGATGGCGTGGATACTGGTCTTCGCGAACGAAGATAAACGCCCAAGGCACATCGGTTACCTTGCCGATAATCTCTGAATTCATCAGGTTGCCCAAACGGATGAAAGTGGCTGTAATGCCTGAGCAGATACCCATATTATCGAGCACTACCCAGCCGCTCACCTTCATGTTGCGGCAATAGAGCCAGATGCCGATGAACATTCCGAATACGCCTCCGTGGCTCGCCAGTCCCTCATAACCCGTATATTTCCAACTGCCGTCTGGCATGTGGTGGATAGGTATCAGCATCTCGATGAAGTGATCCCACTGGGTGAGGAAATACTCCGGCTGATAGAAGATGCAATGTCCCAGACGGCCACCTAGCAATACACCGATAAAGATGTAGAGAAACAGTGGGGAGAACTTCTCATCTGAAAGCCCCTGCTGCTTGTAGAGCTTGCTCATGAGCAGATAGCCCAGCAGCAGACCAATCATCCAGCAGGTGGCATAGTAGCGGATGGTCATAGGACCCAGATGAGCCAGGATAGGATCTGGGTCCCATACGATATAGTTAAGCAGATTTGCTATCATAACTGTAGAAGAATAGGATTATACATTGAAGCGGAAGTGCATGATGTCGCCATCCTGTACGATGTACTCCTTACCCTCGATACCGAGCTTACCAGCCTCGCGTACTGCAGCCTCAGAGCCATACTTGATATAGTCATCATACTTGATAACCTCTGCACGGATGAATCCCTTCTCAAAGTCGGTATGGATGACGCCGGCACACTGAGGAGCCTTCCAGCCCTTGTGATAGGTCCATGCCTTGACCTCCATCTCACCAGCGGTGATGAATGTTTCGAGGTTCAGCAGGGCGTATGCCTTCTTGATGAGTCGGTTTACGCCGCTCTCTTCCAGCCCGAGTTCTTCGAGGAACATCAGTTTGTCCTCGTAGGTTTCGAGCGATGCGATGTCTTCCTCTGTCTTGGCAGCGATGACCATGCACTCAGCACCTTCTTCCTTGGCGATTTCCTCTACCTTCTTGCTATACTCGTTGCCGGTCTTGGCAGAAGCCTCGTCAACATTGGCTACGTAGAGCACAGGCTTGGTAGTGAGGAGGAAGAGGTCGTGAGCCACCTTCTGCTCTTCCTTGGTTTCGAAAGTAACGCCACGAGCATTCTTTCCCTGCTCCAGAACAGCCTTGTAAGCCTCCAGAACGGTAACCATCGTCTTAGCATCCTTGTTGCCTGCTGCAGCAGTCTTCTTCTGCTTGGTGAGCTGAGATTCGATAGTTTCCAGGTCCTTGAGCTGCAACTCTGTATCGATGACGCTCTTATCCTCCAAAGGATCAACCTTAGCGCCACCTTCGCGCACGATGTTGTCATCGTCGAAGCAGCGGATTACGTGGATGATAGCATCGCACTCACGGATATTTCCCAAGAATTTATTACCAAGACCTTCGCCCTTGCTGGCACCCTTAACGAGACCTGCGATATCCACGATTTCGCAAGTAGCTGGGACGATGCGTCCTGGGTGAACAATCTCTGCCAACTTGTTGAGTCGCTCATCTGGTACGGTGATGACGCCCAAGTTTGGTTCGATAGTACAGAAAGGGAAGTTAGCTGCCTGTGCCTTTGCACTAGACAGACAGTTGAACAGTGTAGACTTACCCACGTTTGGGAGGCCTACAATACCACATTTTAATGCCATTTTATCTTTAAACGTTTAAATTTCCGGTGCAAAGTTACACATTATAAATGAAAGATACGAAGAAATAGTGGAAAATTATCTAAAAATCATAGATGACGAGTGAAATCCTTACATCTTTTCTAGTTATAGAATTGTGATGGATATTATTTCTTTTTGCTATTCTTTTTGGTCAATGTCTTTTCGTCAGATTTCAATCTGCGTTCTACTTTCTTGACGTCTTCACCTGCTGGTAGATCTTCTGGCACAATGCCACGTTGGAGCATCATATTACGAACAGCCTTATTATTGTCGACATGCTCTTGACAGATAGATTGCTGACCATGTAAATCCTTTTGCTGAACGTTGACAGAAGTCATTTCTGCAGCAAAATCTTTAGCTTTAATATTTAGTGTTGGAAGGAAATCGGCGAGAGGTCGGCTGTTAGGAGCACCCAATTTACGTTTGAGAAGAGCCGTGTCGAGATTAAACAACGCCTTGTCGCCCAAGGAGCGAATGATGGCAAAGCCTTTGCTGTCCACACCTCTTTCATATAATACACCAGAGAGACGCTTTTCTGTTTCTGCAAGTTTTGCACGTGCTTGTACACGTTCGTATTCCAGCAAACGCTTTTGCACCAATTCTGCTCGGCGAGTTTGTACGGCAAAGTAGTTTTGGGCAAAAGAGATTTGTGGCTTGCGTGGGTCACCATTTTGTGCAATAAGGTAGCAAGCATAACGAGTCAGCATGTAGTCTTTGACTTCACGCTGAGATCCAGAACCAAGGGTGACCATTTTGCTGACATCAGCAAAATGGTATGATACCTCTTGCCCTGCATTGGTGCATGATGCTTTTGCTTTTTCGATAATTCCTTCGAAATTACGCCATTGGCTATAACCCAACACTTGTGCAAGTTCTCTTGCACTCCAACATTCTACGCCTTCGTATTCGTTGGCAATAGCTTCGAATTGCTCGAACAATTCTTTGATTTCTTCTTCCTTCATAATTGCTTATTTTTATGATATTTCGGCAAAGTTACGCTTTTTATTTGGTTGTAGCAAGGAAAAGGTTATTGTCTTTATACAGAAAACGTCGTTTTCTTTTAAGGATTCTATTATGCAAGCTTTAAAAGTTAGTCTGCTACAAGAATATTCTGTGTAACTCATATCGTTTAATTTTGAAAAGACTTCTTGGCTTCTTTCAAACTGTTATATAGCTCATCGTCAAACTCTCGGATGTCTTCGTCAGTCAATACTCCGTCATAGTATAGGTAACATACGGTGATGTAATATCTACCTCCTGACATCCCATCGTATCGGCGAGCGATATGCTTGTCGAATTGGTATACCTTATCATATAGTTTGAGGTATGCATCGTGTGCATCCTCTGCTGATGCGTTCTTGTTCATGAAATCTTTGGTAGATTGCATGAACTTGGCGCACTCTCGCTGCAAGCCCAAATTAATGAGCTTGCGAGCTGTTTTCTTCTGAGACTTCGTTAATTCTATCATGTTCTAAACGTTTCTTTTCTTTTTTAGCCTTATTTCTTTTTGATATACATTTCTTGCAGATGTGCAGTCTGTGTCCTTTACCGCTGAACGACTCGTTGGATTTATACTCTCCACACATCTTGCAATAATGTCCTTGATGCTTATGTTTCTTTTTACCCATGACTTATTTTGCAAACAACTTTCCTATGAGATTCAAGAGATTAGAGACAGTCTCTTTGCTCTCCACTGGTATCTTGATGGAGGTCGCTCCTGTCTGCTCGTCTTGCTCAACGATGGAATCAACCAGCTGGGCTGTGGCTTCTGGCGACTTTAAGGTTTCGGCTAAGCCTGAGAGGAAAGATATTCCTTGGGCTACCAAATTCTTTGGCTGACTTGAGCGGTAAGAGGCGGAATCTCTGTTCGAAGATGAGTTCGTTTGCTGCTGGATGGAAACCTCTTCTTCTTTTTCCTGGTGGTCTTCTTGGCGCTGTTGCCGTTTTGATCAGCTGTCTGCTTATTGTTTTTGCCATTGTTGTATTACTTTAAATATATTGACGCAAAGTTACACATTATAAATGAAAGATACGAAGAAATCGTGGAAAATTATCTAAAAAAAGGCATTCACGATGTTGGTGAATGCCTTTCTGATGATTACTATGATAAGTATTTGTTATTTCAAGACTACTTTTTTACCGTTGATGATGCAGACTCCCTGTTTTGGAACAGTAATGCGCTGTCCCTGAAGATTGAAGATTACTTTCTTGGTCTTGATGTCACTGGCAATCTGGCTAATGCCGTCGGTTACGCTTGGTACAGCTGTAGCTGATACCTTCTTGGTTGCTGAATTGAAGGTGAAGGTAACGTCGTAGGTTCCGGCTTCTTCGATATAAATGGAAGCATTACCTTCTGGGTCATTCTCGTCACCATAGTTTTCTGCCCATCCATGGTTTGCACAGATCTTATATTTATAAGTACCTATAGCGAGGGTCAGATTGGTCTTGGTCAGAATATATGTGACGTTATCTTCCTGTTTGATCATGTCGTTTTCTGTCGCAGTTTCAGTCCAATCTTTTCCGAGAATTTCGGGTGAACCGGCTACAGTCCATGTCTTTTCGCCGATAACAGCATCACCAGTCTTTGTGGTTTTGACTTTGATTTCAAAATTGTTTGCATCAAACTGAATAGTCACGCTATAAGTACCTGTCTCTTTTACTGTAAAGACATAATTTGCTGCTGGGTACGATTCGACCCATGAATGATTCTTCACGACTTTGAATTCGTTTTTCACATTCTGCTCAAGAATGCAACCGGTTTTTGTGAGTTCCCAGATGCCGTCCCCTTTATCGGTCAGGTCATTGCTGGTATCCTTTATATCCCAATGAGTTCCGAAGATTGTGCTAGAACCTGCTGCTGTCCAGACATCTTGTGCCTGCAGAGTTAGTGTTACGAAACAAAGCATGATAAAAGTAAAAATAGTTCTTCTCATAATTGTTGTGATTTAAATGTTTATAATTAAATGATGATTAAATGATATCGTATTATTGTTAAAAATGCGTGTATGATAGTTATTTGGTGCAAATATACGAATAATTTCAATAAGTTCCAAATTTTTTTGAGAAAAACTTTGATTGATAGCTAAAAAAGCAGGAAGATGTGTCTACAATATAGAGACGCATCCTCCTGAATAATACTATTTCTTTTGATTTTATCCTTCTGAAATCTTTTAGATCTTACCTATAGGCAATCTTTTAGATTACCCCCTTCCACAATCCGTGAAGATTGCAGTATTCTCGAGCCGTAACATCCTTGGCTTCTGCGTTGGTCAGGAAGATAGCTTCAGGCTTTTCGCCTGGCTTCAACTCGTGACGAAGCACATCGGTAGGGGTGAGCAATTCTATCCATTGGATGTAATGCTCTGGAAGCATCGGATGCTCCACACTTCCTACTGTTACGCGATAGCCGCCCTCGATAGGTTCTATCACAGGCACGTGCTTCTCTTTGGCGCCATCACTGGTGTTTTCCTTCATCAGCTTCATCGGCTCGCCACAGCAACTGAGCACGGCTCCTGGGTTTACAACTTCTACTACATTGCCACAAATCTGGCAGCGGTAGATTTCTCTAACTTTTGTCATAATGGTTCCTCCTATTATTTTATGAATGTGTTGCCTGAAATCAGGCATTTCATTCAGATGATTCCTTTGTGAGGATTTCCTTCGGGTGATTCCTCCAAAAGAGACTTATTCCTCTACAGGGCTGAAATCTTCCTTGCCTACTCCGCAAAGAGGGCAAACCCAATCATCTGGGATGTCTTCGAATGCTGTACCTGGAGCGATGCCGCCCTCTGGATCACCTACTTCTGGATCATAAATCCAACCACACACGTCGCAAACATATTTCTTCATAATGTTCCTTTCTTTCTTAATTTGATCGATTACTGTTATCTATTCACTTTTAATCAGACAGGTGCGTTTGCATATCTTTCTGATTTACAATGCAAATATACACTTTATTTCTGTAAGAACCAAATAAATTTGAAAATATTATAATTTTATTATCCTTTTTAATCTAAATAAACAAAGATTTCTAGATGTACTTGTGAATAAAGGAGTTATTTGTCTTTTTACTAGTGTTTTGGTAGAAGATTTGGTTGTTTCATGTGAAACATCTCGAAAAAGAAAAGCTCGCAAGATGAACGTTTGGTATCTTGCGAGCTTCTTTGTATTTAAGTTGCCTTGCGGTTTCTGCGGCCGCTTTCTGTTTTTTCTAATGTGCTTCTAGCCAGTTGTTTCCCCATCCGGCATCAGCAACCAGAGGCACACTGAGTTGGTAGGCGTTCTGCATCTCTTCTACCACAATCTTCTCTACCTTTTCCTTCTCTTCCGGATATACGGAGAAGTTGAGTTCGTCATGCACCTGGATAATCATCTTGCTCCTGATGCCTTCTGCTCTGAATCGGTTGAAGATGCGGATCATAGCCACTTTGATGATGTCTGCCTCAGAGCCCTGGATAGGGGCATTGATGGCATTGCGCTCGGCAAATCCTCTTACTGTACCATTCTTGCTGTTGATGTCTGGCAGGTAGCGACGGCGGTGGAAGAGGGTTTCGGCATAGCCTTTCTCTCTTGCCATTTCCTTTGCCTTCTCCATGTAAGCCTGAACACCAGGGAAGGTGCGGAAGTAGTCTTCTATGATCTGCTTTGCCTCTCGGTTTTCGATGTTCATGCGTTGGGCAAGACCGAAGGTCGTGATGCCGTAGATGATGCCGAAGTTGGCTGTTTTTGCCTTCTTGCGCTGTGCATCTGTTACCTCTTTGATGTCTTCATGCCAAATCTTGGCAGCTGTAGCTGCGTGAATATCAGAGCCTTCGCGGAATGCTTCTACCATGTTTGGATCCTGGCTCAGGTGTGCCATGATGCGAAGTTCTATCTGTGAATAGTCGGCAGAGAAGAACAGGCAGCCTGGTTCTGGGATGAAGCATCTGCGTATCTCCTTGCCATCGTCATCGCGTACAGGAATATTCTGCAGGTTTGGATCACTTGAAGAAAGACGTCCTGTGGCTGTGATGGCTTGGTTGAAAGAGGCATGAATGTGACCGGTGCGAGAGTTGATAAGCTTTGGAAGGGCATCTATATAGGTTCCCAGAAGTTTCTTTAAACCTCTGTAGTTCAGTATCTCATCGATGATTGGACTCTTGCTGCGCAGCTGCTGAAGAACTTCTTCGCTTGTTACGTACTGGCCCGTCTTCGTCTTCTTAGGCTTCTCCACAATCTTCATCTTTCCGAAGAGTATTTCTCCAACCTGGCGTGGGGAAGCGATATTGAACGATTCGCCTGCCAACTCATATATATGATGTTCTATCTCATTGAGGCGGTTGGTGAGTTTCTCGGATGTTTCCTTCAGGGTATCGGTATCGATGCATACTCCTGTCATCTCCATGTGGGCAAGAACCGGAACCAGTGGCATTTCTACATTCCAGAACAGATCTTCACAATCTATCTCTTTGAGCTTCGGTTCTAGCACATTTTTCAATCTCAATGTGATGTCGGCATCCTCGGCAGCATATTCGTAAATGTCTGATGGGGCGAGATCGCGCATCGACTTCTGGTTCTTTCCCTTCGGACCAATCAGTTCTTCGATGTGGATGGTCTGATAGTTGAGGAATACTTCTGCCAAGTAATCCATGTTGTGGTAAAGTTCTGGCTGGATGAGATAGTGGGCGAGCATCGTATCGAACATCTTTCCCTGAATCTCTATGCCGTAGTTCATCAACACCTCGTAATCGTATTTGATGTTCTGCCCCACTTTCAGGATTTCCGGGTTCTCGTAGAGAGGTTTGAAGATGTTTACGATTTTTAGGGCTTCTTCACGATTTGCCGGAATTGCTACGTAGAAAGCCTCTTTTTCCTTCACGGCAAAGCTCAAACCCACCAATTCTGCATCAATGGCAGCGGTAGATGTGGTCTCTGTGTCTAGACTGAGAATATCGAATGTCAATAAATAGTCATAAAGTTTCCTTGCATCTGCTTCTGTATCAATGAGTTTATATGAATGAGAGGTCGCTTTAAGGGTCTCAAAACTCGCGTTTTTTGACTCTTCCTGACCATCGGCAGGCTGTGCACCAAATAAATCGAGCTCTCCTGTAGGCTTTATTTGCACCTTTTTAGGTTTGTTAAGAACTCGGTTGGCAAACGACTTAAACTCCAACTCGGTGAAGATTTCATCCAATTTTGTATTGTCTGGCTCTACCCGTTTCAAATCTTCCATCTTGATCTCTACCGGAACATCGGTTCGTATGGTTGCCAGGAACTTTGACATCCTGATATCTTCTACAGCACCCTCCACTTTTTCGCGGAGCTTGCCTTTCACTTGAGAAGAGTTCTCGATAAGACCTTCTACACTACCGAACTCGTTGATAAGTTTGATGGCTGTCTTTTCTCCCACGCCCGGACAGCCTGGGAAGTTATCAGCTGAGTCGCCCATCAGAGCAAGAAGGTCGATAACCTGGAGTGGGGAAGTGATGCTGTATTTCTCTTCAATTTCCTGTACGCCCAACTTTTCGTATCCACCGCCATGACGAGGACGGAACATGAAAACATTGTTACGAACCAGTTGTGCGTAATCCTTATCGGGTGTGAGCATGTAGGTTTCCATCCCCTTTTCACCTGCCTTCAAGGCAACTGTTCCAATGATATCATCCGCCTCGAAACCATCTACCTGAAGGATAGGGATATGATATGCCTCCAGGATATTTTTGATGATAGGCACAGAGAGTTTGATGTCTTCCGGTGTCTCTTCTCGTTGAGCTTTATATGCAGGGAAAGCCTCATGACGGAAGGTCTTGCCATGGTCGAAAGCTACCGCTATATGGGTAGGTTTCTCCTTGGTAAGTATCTCGTTGAGGGTATTGCAGAACCCCATTACACACGAAGTATTGAGTCCCTTCGAATTGATTCGAGGGGCTTTCATAAAGGCGTAATACGACCTATAAATGAGCGCATACGCGTCTAAAAGGAACAATTTATCCATAATATTCATTTTTGTGGTGTAAAATTACTAAAAAAATGCGATATTTCAAGAAGAATTGATTAATTTTGTAACAAATTTCAGAAATTAAGTAGATTTACTCACATATAATGGACTATTTATCACTTATCAAGCTGCCTATAGAGGCAGAATTAGCAGATTTTATAGATTTGTTCAACAAGTCTCTCATGCATAGCGATGGCCTCCTTTCCCAGGTGCTCGACCATATCCGTCAGCGCGCTGGAAAACGTATGCGCCCTATACTCATCTTGTTGATGGCACGTAATTTTGGAAAGGTTTCCAGTGTTACCCAGCATTCTGCGGTAGGTCTGGAGCTTCTTCATACCGCTTCTTTGGTACATGATGATGTGGTTGATGAGAGTGGGGAGCGCCGCGGCCAGGCTAGCGTGAATGCTACTTATAATAATAAGGTGGCTGTGCTTGTGGGCGATTTCATTCTTTCTACCGCCTTGCTTCATGTATCTTATTCGCATTCAGAGGAAATCGTGCGTTATCTTGCTGAGTTGGGACGTATCCTGTCTAATGGTGAGATTCTTCAGCTCAACAGTATCAGTAATGAAGAGATATCGGAAGATATTTATTATCAGGTGATTAAGCAGAAAACGGCTGCTCTCTTTGAGGCTTGCGCCGGTATCGGAGCGATGTCTGCCAATGCTTCAGAACTGCAGATTGAAGAGGCGAAGCGTTTCGGACAGAACTTGGGTATCATCTTCCAGATCCGTGATGATATCTTTGATTATTATGATTCCAAGGAGATAGGTAAACCTACTGGTAATGATATGGTTGAAGGAAAACTGACTTTGCCTGTAATATATGCTTTGAAGTCTACCGGTGATGAGGAGATGATGAAGCTTGCCAGAAAGGTAAAGGCTCATACTGTGACGGCTGATGAAATAGCTCAGTTAGTGGCATTTACAAAGGAAAACGGAGGTATTGAATATGCGGATAAGCGCATGTGGGATTTCCATGCCGAAGCCATGAATTTCCTCGATACTTATGTAGAGGATAAGGATATCTACAATGCCTTGAAGGCTTACCTGGATTTTGTTATTGAAAGAAAAGCTTAATATAAAAAGGGTTGGTTCTCTGAGAGAATCAACCCTTTTGTTTCTTGATAACCTAATGATAATCAATTACTTTTCTTTAGAATTTTACTCTAGAAGTGTCTTTTAAAGGATACTTTCGAAGTATCTTAATAATTATCTTTAGAAGTACTTGATTTCCTTGCCCAGGATTTCGCTCAAGAGGAGGTTGGTCAGGCGTGATGTGCCGAGACGCAACCACTGGTTGGTCAACCACTTTTCGCCCAAAATTTCCTTCACAATGGTGTAGTAAACCACAGCATCATGAACGGTATTGATACCACCTGCAGGCTTGAAACCAATCTGAATGCCAGTCTTTTCGTAATATGCCTTGATTGCCTGGCACATGACGTATGCTGCCTCAGGGGTAGCTGAGACCTTCTCCTTACCTGTTGAGGTTTTGATATAGTCAGAACCTGAGTACATTGCGAGGATAGAAGCCTTCATGATGTTGCTGCAATTCTTCAGATCGCCTGTCTCCAGAATGCACTTCATCTTATGCTCTCCGCATGTCTCCTTGAGTTCCTGAATATCATCGCAGAGACCCTCGTAATCTTCGCTGAAGAACTTGCCAACAGGCATTACGATATCCACCTCTGTAGCACCATCCTTGATAGCCATAGCGGTTTCTGCAATCTTTACCTCGATAAAGGTCTGAGAGGATGGGAAATTGCCACTTACTACAGCAATTTCTACGCCGTCAACCTCCAGACTCTGGCTGATAAGGCCGGCAAAGTTAGGGTAGGTACATACGGTTGCTACGTGAGGAAGCTGAGGATAATCCTTGGCAAACTGGTTCACCTTTTCAATCATCTTCAGGATGCTTTCTTCTGTATCTTCTGTATGGAGAGAAGTCAACTCGATGCTACCGAAGAGGAACTTCTTGACCTCCATGGTCTCGTTCTCTGCTACCTTCTCATCGAGAATCTTCTTTACTGCAGTAGCTACTTCCTCATCGTTGAGGTTGCAGTTGTACTGCTTCAAAACTGATAAATACTTGTCCTCTGACTCTTTATACTGTCCCTGCTGTGCAAGAACCTGTTCTTTAATACTGCTCATACTTAATGTTATTTATATAATTATTAAAGTTAAGTCTTTTATATGAATGGCAATTTTAATTCTTGTTATCTTGTTCTTTATCTTCCTGATGTTCAGACAGTTTTGGGCTGTTTTTATGCCTTTCGGAATCCCTTCTGGTCTTCTTGTCAAAACTCTTCTGAAGTTCTTCTGTCAAGTCAACCCCTGTCTGATTTGCCAGGCAGATAAGCACCCAAAGAACATCGGCCATTTCTTCGCCTAAGTTAGGTTTCTCGCCTTTCTTAAAACTCTGGTCGCCATATGTTCGGGCAATGACGCGTGCCAGTTCGCCCACTTCTTCTGTGAGGCAAGCCATATTGGTCAATTCGCTGAAATAGCGTACGCCATATTCTTTAATCCACTGATCTACAGCTTCTTGTGCTTCTTTTATTGTCATCTTCCTAATTCTTTTATGGGGAAAGATGCCTTTCTTTCAGGGTAGGGCATTATTCCTTGTTGTGAGTATCCATCATGATGGTTACCGGTCCATCGTTCAGTAAATCTACCTTCATATCGGCACCAAATTCGCCTGTTCCTACTGGCTTTCCGAGTGCATCGGATAGCTTTTTGCAGAACTCCTCATAGAGTGGAACGCTGATTTCGTGCTTGGCTGCTCTGAGCCAGCTTGGGCGGTTTCCTTTCTTGTAGCTGGCGAATAGGGTGAACTGGCTGATGACCAGAATCTCACCATTTATATCCATGATGGAGCGGTTCATAACATGGTTTTCGTCGTCGAAAACACGGAGTCCGATTACCTTTCTGACCAGCCAGTCTACATCTTCTGAAGTGTCGCTTTCCTCTATTCCCAGAAGGATCAGATAGCCTTGTCTGATAGCAGATTTAACCTCTCCTTCTATGGTAACTGAGGCGTGAGAGACACGCTGTATTACGATTCTCATCTGTTTGAATTTTATTATTATTACATACTGAAGTTTCGCAAGTTTTGCCCCACACGCCCTGAAAGGGCAGAAGCTCCTAG
>JAJWAL010000200.1:0-2678 GCA_021618535.1 Segatella copri
CGTTTGAAGAATTATTGTTATCTTTGCACCCGAAAATAAGATGCTCCGGAAAGAACATCAATTAGAAGAAACGAAAAATATTTACTTGATATATGAATCAGATTAAGAAGATTGTACTGACGGGTGGACCTTGTGCGGGCAAGACTACCGCTATGGTTAAGGTGATTGAACATTTCTCCAGTCTCGGCTATAAGGTCTTTACCATTCCCGAGGTTCCAACCATGTTCACCCAGGCGGGCATGAATTATCTTACCTCCAACAAGGATTTTTTCTTCGAGGGCGAGAAGGCTACTTTCCAGACTCAAATCAACCTGGAAGACAGTTTCCAGCGCATGGCTGAAACATTGCAGCAGCCGGTCATCATAGTCTGCGACCGTGGCACGATGGATATTTCTACCTATCTCACTCCCGATTTCTGGAACCGCATCATCTCGGAAGAGGGTTATACGAATTCACAGCTTCGCGACCGCTATGATGCTGTGCTGCATCTGGTGAGTGCTGCTGATGGCGCCGAGCAGTTTTATACCACTGCCAACAATGCGCAGCGCCTGGAGAAGGCTGATGAAGAGGGGTTGAAGATAGCACGTGAGTTGGACAAGAAGATTGTTTCAGCATGGAAGGGTCATCCTCATCTCAGGGTAATCAATAACCACGAAGATTTCAACAACAAGCTGAACCGTGTGCTCAAGGAGATAAGCAATGTGCTTGCCATTCCGCAGCCGATAGAGGAGGAGCGAAAATATATCGTGAAGCTGACGGGCGAGGTTCCTAATGCGATAGACAGCGATATTGTTCAGACTTATCTTACGGGTGAGCCGGGCAGCGAGATTCGTCTTCGCCGTCGCGGTTTCGAGGGAGGCAAGTATGTGTATGTTCACACCACCAAGAAGCGCCTTTCAGACAATGAACAGATTGAGACCGAGCGACAGATCAATGCCAATCTTTACGAGAGTATGCTTCAGCAGGCAGATCCTTACCGCCAGCGCATTCATAAGCATCGCAAGAGTTTTATCTGGAAGGGTCAGTATTTCGAGCTCGATGAGTTTCTTGAGCCGGTTTCCGACCTGATGATTCTTGAAACCCGCGGCATTTCTGCCAACGAGAGTGTGAAGTTTCCTCCTTTCATCCAGGTGCTGGAGGATATTACGGGCAACAGCAAATATTATAATTATAACATAGCGCTGAAGCGGTAAAATCAGCCGAAAATGTAAAAAGTTACGGAGATAATTCATATTCTCCGTAACTTTTTACATAAACCACTCACTTTTGGTGTTATTGAGTTTCATCATTATTGTGTCATAATTATTTTATCTTCAATGTCCGCAGATATTCTTTCTGTTTAAAGACGTTTTCCTTTCTTGCAACGTTCAGCAATTTTGTACGTATTGACTTCCCTAGTTTTTATTTTGTTCTTTACTCATAGCTTCACTTGTAGATATTTTTCCAGGATATTGCCAACACGCAATTGTCTGGCATAATCCATTAGTTTACTGATATTTCTTTCTGGTCTGGAAAGATAGTTATCGATGATTTCAGAACAGACATCAATGCCCACCTTGTTGCGAAACTTTACTGCATCGCATACGCATCGTTCTACATCATATACCTTTACCTTAAATCCATCTATGACTTTCTCCATCACGCCGATTTCAAGAATGTTGGAAGTATAGTGATGGAGCTCTATCTTTGGGAATGAAGGTACTTTTACTTTTCTATCCCTTTTGATGGCGACATGATAAGCCTGCGGCATGGATGTCGTAAGCTGATGGATATTCCAGGCAGACCAAAGGCAGAGAATACCATTTGGGACAATAGACTCAATATCAACCATACATGCTGACAATTGGTCTATGTTAGCATATACGCCACGGCAAACCTGAATCAGTTCTCCTTGGCGAACGGCTTCCAGCATCTTGTAGTAAGCTGTTCGTCCTTGTACTTTGACGCTTGCTGATGATATGAATGAATTCTTTGTTTCCATAATTGTTCTCCTAATTTTGGTACAAAAATACCACAAATATTTTTAATTGTGGTACTTTTGTACGGGAAACTTTTAAAATCCGCTCTTTTTTAATACATTCCAACAGTTTTATAGCTATTTTAGTACAAAAGTACCACAAATATTGCTGATTGTGGTACTTTTGTACGGGATGATAGAATGGTCAATGCATGGTTATTTGCCTCTTGATTTCTTTCTCATCATTCTATTTTCTCCTTTATCCGTTGTACTTGAACACCTTGACCATTTCCTTGTCGCCACCCACGAGTTGGCTACATCTGTTCAGCATTCCGGTGTCTGAGAAACCGCATTTCTCCATGACTCTTCCTGATGCAGGATTGCCTGTGAAATGGTCTGCCCAGATGTTTTCGAAATGCTTCTCGTTGATGCAGTAGTCAAGCATCAGCTTCAAGGCTTCGGTGCAGATTCCTTGGTTCCAAAATGGCTTTCCTACCCAGTAGCCCACCTCACAGTCGTTTTCTCCGATAGGGATGTTGCTGGTTTCATGGGTGTAGTAGCCGATGCAGCCGATAGCCTCGCCAGTTTCTTTCAACACAATCGCCCATGTCGTTTCATTATGGAAGAATGTCCGGATTATCTCCCGACTTTCCTCTACAGACTTATGCGCCGGCCATCCAGCACGTGGTCCTACGTCAGGGTCGGAGGCGTACTTGAAGAG
>JAJWAL010000201.1:0-2643 GCA_021618535.1 Segatella copri
TGGAGCAGCTGGCAAAAACTGCCGTTGCCAAAGCTGCCATTGTTAATATTTTAATTGCTTTCATATTGTATCTGTATTTAAATGTTTTACAATGTTAATTGAGAGCCTCACCATTGAATGTGCTGCCATCCTCCCAATCAGTAATTTTAACATCTCCAAGTTTTATCTCGTCACGACCAACCTCAAGGTTTACTGTGGTAATTTTACCGCTTTCCAACTTGAAAGGTGTGCCGTTATCATAAACGAAATTCTTGCCACCTATGACAATGGTGAGTTGCTTGACTTCTTCCTGTGGAATAATGACAGAAACATACTTGGTGTTTTCAGTAATCTCAGGAAGCGAGAAATCTTCCTTTGCAGTAGTGGAAGGAGTAACAACCTTTGTCAGATAATTGATGGTTGCCTCTTTTGCCGCATTGCCCACAACCACTTTCTCTACAGTTGGTATGCCACCCCATTGATTCTTATAGGTAAGGTTCACAGCAAGTTTAGACATTACATGGGTAAAGGTGAGAGGTACTGTCTGCTGTTCATCTGCATTATAGGATAGGCCATCAGCATTAACAGCCACCAAGAGATCGCTTTCAGTTTGCTTGTTCACATCGAATGTATATTCTCCGGCAGAAAGGTCGGATATTGCTGAAATAGGGTATACACCGATGAAATAATGCTTGTCGCGGTTGTTCTTCCAAAGCATCTGTGGAGTAGATACCCATGAACCGTTAGTCAACTTGTTGATAGCGTTGTTCACCACACGCTCTCTTGTCTCAGGGGCTACAGTAGGGGCACCAGTCCAGGCATACACGCTGATTTCATCACCCTCCTCAAAGGTTTGACCGCCATTCGCATCTGTGGCAACACGTGTCATATTGCCGATACTGGTAGAAACGGTGATGTACTTGGAGGTCTCGCCACCGATACCGTTCTCGTTGTCAGAACAACTGCCCAATGTCAAAGCCATTGCCATCAGGATAAAGAGATAAGTTTTCTTTTTCATTGTCTTTTACTATTTTATGTTTATATTCTTGTTTTGATTCTTGCTTGAATGATATAGCCGCTTAATCTTCAGGATTCAGGATTTCACCACGGTATATCCATTCCTCAGTCCAATCATCTATCTTCATGCTCGTAAGATACATGTAAGGTTTCATCTCCTCAAATTCTAAGTTTATCTTGTACTTGCCGCCAGATTTCATGACGGGTGCTTCGATGTCGTAGTTGCTAACTACTCCCCCAGGAGAAATCAGTTGGATAAACAACTTGGTGGTATGAAAACCGTTGGCTGTCGGCATCAAGCGTAATGTTTCCGTTTTTAAAGTTTCGCCAGGCACTGCGATTCTCAAAGGTATATCACACTCTTCCTTGGTATAGCTTGCCGTCCCAAATGTTCCATCCTCATTCTTTTGCAGGGGAAGGAGTCCGGTTGCCACATTCAGAACCTTACCTATCATTGCAAAATTGTCAGGAACTCCTTCAATGAAGATGGTCAATTCTGCAAGTATATGGCGCATTTCATTTTTTGTTATGTAGTTGACATTTGATTTGTCTATACCGATGTCCGTGACACCATAATAGGCATGGTCGGGAGAGGCACTTGGATTGGACAATCCAAACATGAGTTGGTTCATGTTGAGGGTTGCCCTTGTAGCCTCACCGATAAAAAACGGTTCTATAAGGTTAGTGGCAGCCAGAATCTGATAATGCCCTACAGGAAGAGCGAAGCGTTGGCTTGCCACCTCCTGCGCACTGCCATAATGTTTTTCCTCTACAAAAGAACCGTCATCGGCATTGAATATCCAGAGTTTCACATCTTTCACATCCGTACCTTGGTCGGCTTCATCTGCCCAAGTGAGCGATACCGACAAGCCGCTTTCTTCTTTGCCATCATGAACATCATGGTCGCAACTTGCCAACAGGCATGGGACGCATAACAGCACCCATAACCAAATATTAAATCTTCTTTTTGCTTTCATTTTCTATCTTGTTTTATGGGTTACTGATGATTATCTGTTGTCTCTACTCGGCGAGCTTTATCCGCATCTTGGGTGCCGTCGCTACCATTTCCTATTGCAGTAATGCGATTAGCCTCTATGCCATTCTTCGCAAGCCAAGTTTTTACGGCTTCTGCACGCTGGCGAGATATACGTTTATTGACAGCCACGCTACCTTTTGTGTCACACCAACCGGTTACCGTCACCTTCATGTTCGGATTCTCTTTCAATGTTTTGAGAATAGCATTCAATTTAGTCTCTTCATTTTGTTGGATGTCGATACTATTGAAGGTGAAATATATGACAGGGAAAGTCACCTTTGCAGATTCTTTTATGTCTTGTTCAACAACTTTTGTTTCTGCCTTATCCACAGTTTCTTTCAGATTGACCTCCTCCGAAGAAGTTGGTTCCTGTTGTAGAACCTCCTTTTGTAGAACCTCCTTTTGTAGAACCTCCTGTTGTGGAACTGATGGAGTTTCTGCTACCTTGTTCTTCTTTTTAGAGAGGTTAATCCCTAATCTTACTCCACTTTCCCAAACAAAGTTGTTCTTATGCAGATGTTCCGGCATTCCGTCCATACGTTCGCCAGTAAGACGAGTCAAACCGGAATAGATGCCCAATTTCAGGCATGAGGTCAGTTGATAACCAACCT
>JAJWAL010000066.1:0-11240 GCA_021618535.1 Segatella copri
TTATAAACACGTACAAATTTAATTTGTCCGGCTCTTTTGTCTGGGTGTTTGTAAATGGTTAAAAATTCGTGACTTATGGGCTGTCGGGCAGTTTGTCCGGACAAATTCAATTTGTCCGTGTTATTTTCTTTGCTTTTATCTCTATGTTTTCCACTTCGGAACTCATAGACTTAGGAGTCATAAAACTATGAGTTGTTTTTGTTAACATTGAAATTTTTCGATGAAAACCTTTGCATATATGCATTTTTCTTCGTAACTTCGCAGCGGAATATAAAAAAAAGCTATGGAAGAGATTAGAAAATATCCGGTGGGCATACAAACCTTCTCTGAGATACGAGAAGAAAACTATGTGTATGTGGATAAAACTAAGTATATTGTGGATTTCATAAGAAATGGATCCAAATATCTGTTTCTGAGTCGCCCAAGACGATTCGGAAAGTCTCTTTTTGTCTCTACGCTTCAGGCTTATTTTGAAGGAAGAAAGAATCTGTTTGATGGGCTTGCCCTTGGGGATTATGAGAAGGAATGGGTAAAGTATCCGGTTTTTCATTTTGATATGAGTACGGCAAAGCACATGAATCCTGCTGATTTAATCAATGAATTGGAAGGTAAGCTAAGCCAGCTGGAACAAATCTATGGTACGGAAGATTGGGCTATTAAGGCTAATCAGCGTTTGGAATGTCTGGTAAAACGTGCTTATAAGCAGACGGGGCAGAAGGTAGTCATTCTCATTGATGAGTATGATGCTCCATTGCTGGATGTCGTGCATGAGAAGGAAAATCTGGTAGAACTCCGTTTGATCATGAAGAACTTCTATAGTCCTATTAAATACTTGGACCCTTGGTTGCGTTTCGTCTTTATTACTGGTATTACCAAGTTCTCTCAATTAAGTATCTTTAGTGAAATCAACAACCTGGATAATATCAGCATGTTCGACCAGTATTCTGCTATCTGCGGTATTAGTAAGACGGAACTTCTGAATGATATGAAGCCAGATGTGGAGTTGTTGGCAAAGCATTTAGGCAGAACCTTGGAAGAAACAATAGGTGAACTTACGTCATATTATGATGGCTATCATTTCAGTGATAATTCAGAAGATATATTCAATCCTTTCAGTCTTGTAAAGGCCTTGAAGAATAAAAAGGTTTCGGCTTATTGGTTCAGTTCCGGTACCCCAAGTTATCTCATCAAGACTTTGCAGAAGTATCATGTGGGAGTGATGGATATTGAGCAGAAAAGTGTAGGGGTTGATGACTTTGATGTTTCGCCAGAGCAGATGACTTCAGCGCTTCCTTTGCTCTACCAGAGTGGTTATCTTACCATCAAGAAGTATAATCCGCTATTGCAATGCTATCAGCTGGACTATCCTAACAGGGAAGTGCGCATAGGAATGTTGAAATCGCTTGCGCCAAACTATCTGTCTCCAATTCAATTGGATAATAATAGTTTTATCTTTACCTTTCTGGAACAGCTCTATAGCAACAACATGGATGGCGCCTTGCAGAAGATGCAAGCTTATCTTGCTAGTATCTCCAACCGACTGTCTAATAAAAACGAGAAGGATTTTCAAACGGTGTTCTATCTCATCTTCAACCTCTTGGGTGCTTATATCCTGGTGGAAGAAGATAGTGCAATAGGTAGGGCTGATGCCGTTCTGCACATGCCTGATACTGTGTATGTGATAGAACTGAAATACGATAAGTCGGCAGAAGAGGCTCTGAGGCAGATAGACGATAAGGGATATCTGATACCTTATTCGGCAGATGGAAAGCGATTGGTTAAAGTGGGAATCAATTATGATAGCCAAAAGCGAACGATTGGGGATTGGAAGATTGAAGAAACATAAAAATATAGAAGATTTTGAAGGAAAGCCTCGGCTACTTTGATGTAGTCGGGGCTTTTTGAAACCTACATCATTTTTATATAATAAACTGGGGAACAAATATTATGTGAGAAATGATGTGAAAAGTTTGGCGGTTTGAGCAATTTTCGGTAATTTTGCACCGAGATCATTTTAATTAACTGAACCCACTTAAAACAGGCCTTACTTTTTAAAGTGGGCTCAGTAAATGACAAAGGTGACTCTTTAAACTTAAAGGTTATATTAATATGGTTGTTAAGAGATTTATTATAAGTATATCCATGTTGTTCTTTGGTGCGCTTCTGTTGCAAGCTAAGAATGAGGTTATAGATCATGGGCAATTTTTGTGCTCATATTATTATTGTTATTCGAAAGATACGATAAAGAATGATGAGAAAGGAGAGGATTTACTCTTTCTTTCTATCGGAAAGAATGTTTCAAAATGCTATAGTTATTATACTTACCAGTCTGATTCCTTGCAATCTACAGAAGATGGCAAGGCAAAGTTTCGTGCATTGTTTAAAGAAGCGCTTAAGCGAGAAGGGTATATGACTAATTCTTTTCCACATCGCAGAATGACGGCGTGCGTCTATAAGAATTATCCGCAGAATATGATGACGGTAACGGACGATCTGATGTCTCAGTATTATGAATATAGTGACAGCCTGGGTGTACAGAATTGGGTTGTAGAAGGTGATAGTATTAAAAACATATTAGGCTATAACTGCCAGAAGGCAACCTGCAGATTCCGTGGTCGCTCTTGGACGGCATGGTTTGCCTTGGATGTTCCTATGAGTGATGGCCCTTGGAAATTTTGTGGTCTTCCTGGTTTGATTATGGAAGTGTATGACAAGGGGAGACAGCAATATTTTTGCATCAAGGGATTGCAGAAGGATGCTGGCACGCCTATCGTTTATGATGTTTTCAATAGAAAACGGATAAAGATAGACCGGAAAACTTTTCTGAAGTCTGAATATAATTATTTTCATAATCAAAATAGCATAGACGAGGCTACGTCAGGTATATCCTTAGGTCTGTCAGACGAAAAACGTAACTATGACTTGATAGAAAGAGAATAGAATCAAAGAGTATCTTTATTTTAAACAAGGAAAGGTTATGGCGAGAAAGTGTTTCATATTTCTATTTTTAACTTTTTATCTTATTGGTTTTGCCCAAAATAAAAAGATAGATACGGCTAATATGCTGTGTAGCTATGTATATGAATATCTTACGGATACGCTGTCTGGAGAACAACAGCGCAAGGAAGATTTGCTCTATCTGCAAATCGGAGCAGAGTGTTCTAAATGCTATAGCTATTATACTTATCAGTGTGATTCTCTGATGGCTGCTCCTAATGGCGATAAACTATGGGATAGCTTCTTGACGGAAGCGATAGGGAAGGGATTGAAAGGGCGACAATTGCGCAATGCCATACCCCATCGCAGAATGACTGCTACCATTTATAAGAATTATCCGCAAGGGGAAATGACCATTACAGATTTCCTGTTGGGGCAATATTATCTTTATGGAGATTCCCTGAATGCGCAGGAATGGAATATGGAAAATGACAGCACGAAGATGGTGCTCGGTCATGAATGCCAAAAGGCTACCTGCTGCTTCCGGGGAAGACAATGGACAGCCTGGTTTGCCTTGGATGTTCCTGTAAGTGATGGTCCCTGGAAGTTCTGCGGACTCCCTGGCTTGATTATGGAAGTGTATGATAGAGGAAAGCAATACTATTTCTGTATCAATGGAATGCAGCAGGTTAGTGCAAAACCTATTACTTTTGGGGTACTTGACAAGGAATTCAAGCGCTTTCAGAAAACGACAAGAAAGGATTTCCTGCAATCAAAATATAAGTATCTGAAAAATTGGAACAGTATTAACGAGGCTTCAACGGGAATATCTCTGGGTGGCTCGGATGAGGCTCTGAAATATGATCTGATAGAAAAAGAATAAGTATCAACGTAAAGAGAGAACGGAATGGGTTCTCAAGAAGATAATTTATGAAGCAACTGTTTTTATATCTGTGGTTTATCTGTATGAGCACTTTGACCTATGCCCAGCAAGTCACCTTGTCGGGTAAGGTGGAAGATGCCTATACGGGCAACGGGTTGCAGGGAGTGATGGTTACCATCCGACCTGCTGCCGGCAATAGAATCCTGAAGTTTACCAAGACGCAGGCAGATGGAAGTTTCCTGCTGTCGCTCAATGCTATTCCGGATGGTCGTAACGTGCTGCATTTCTCGATGATGGGATATGCTGTGAAAACCATTCCTTTGTCGAAGGATACTACTGTATATCATGTGCTCCTGGCGGAGCAGGCTACAAAGTTGAAGGATGTTGTGGTGAAGGCTCCAAGCATCCGGCAGCGGGGCGATACCATCTCCTACAATGTGGCAAGCTTTGCCGATGCCAACGACAAGAGTCTGGCTGATGTCTTGAAGAAGATGCCGGGAATAGAGGTGTCGGATAAGGGAGAAATCAAATATAACGGCAAGGCTATCAATAAGTTTTATATCGAAGGACATGATATGCTCGGCGGCCGCTATTCCATCGCCACCAACAATATCCATCAGAAGGATGTCGGTTCGGTAGAGGTGATGACCAATCATCAACCTATCAAGGCTTTGGAAGATATGTCGTTTTCGCAAGATCCTGCCATCAACATCAAACTGAAGGAATCTGCCAAGAGCCGTCTGGTAGGAACGTTGAAGGCAGGTGGCGGTATGGAGCAGAAGAAAGGGGAGAAGTTTGGTAAGCTGAATGTCTGGGCAGGCGAGATGTCGTTGATGCGCTTTGCCAAGAAAGCCCAGTCACTCAATACCTTCAAGAGTAATAATATAGGTACGGATGTAACCGGTGAGGGCAATCTCCTCTTTTCGGATGATGGCACTGGAGTGATGAGAAATTCTTATAATCTGAAAGATTACGTGAATGTTACGCCCGACCAGCTGACGGATATTTCAGACAGCCGTGTACGTAAGAACCAGACCCATGTTTTCACCACCAATAATCTCTGGGTGTTAGGCAAAAATACGGATTTGTCTTCGCAGATAGTCTATACCCACGACCGTCTTCTTTCTTCCTCATTCAGTAATACCCAGTATTTCCTGAATGATTCAACCATTTATGATGTAGAGGATGAACAGGCTAAGCAGAAGCAGAACAGGTTGGTTGCCGACTTTACGCTGACTTCGAATGGCGAAAAGGCGTATGTCGCCAATCAGCTTTCCGCCGACCTGGCCTGGAATGATGTCATGATGGATATTGACGGCTCTTATCCTAATCATCAGCAGGTCAAGATGCCGAAATATAAAGTATCAGACAAGCTGGAACTGTTGCATCGGAGTGGTAAGCGAACCTATACCTTTAACACGTATAATGCTTATATGGTGAATCCGCACTCTCTGTCTGTTGATAATTCGCAGCAAACGGCTTATCAAAGCGTTCGTTCGGCAGCATTCTTCAGTCATACCAATACTTCGCTCGGCTTTTTCCTCAAGCCTTTTACCGTAATGATGAAGGTTGGCTTGCAGGTATTGAGCAGAACGATGAAGAGTCATCTGGAGGAAGTGCCCGATTCCCTGGGCAATATGCGCAATCAGATAGGCATGACCTTCTTCCGTGCCTATGCATCGCCGGAGGCAGAGTATAACCAGGGTGGCTGGCATATCCGTTTCCAGATGCCCATCACCTTTACACCTTATTATTATAATGATAAGTTGATGGGAGCGAAAGAGAATACCAGCAAGACACAGGTTGCTCCTCAACTCAGTGTGAGCTATTTCCTCACCGCCCGTTTGCAGGCTACGCTTTCCGGTGGAATCGCTCAGCGGGAAGTGGATGAACAGAATTTCTATCAGGGACTGCTGATGCGTGATTACCGTAATCTTTATACGGGTTTTGTGGATTATACCGCCGACAAGAGCAAGCATGTTTCCTTCAACATCAACTATAAGCGTCCTCTTGCTACCATCTTTGCCAATGCCTACATCCGCAAGAGCTGGTCTGACAGTCATCTTACGGTGGCTCGTGATTTTGTGGGTGATTATATCATCAACTCCTATTTCTCCAACAGCAGCAGATCTGAAAATCTGATGGCTGGTGGAAAGGTGAGTAAGGGATTGGGATTCATGCATGGACTCGTTAGCGTAGGTTTTGATTATCTGAGGTTTGATGGCTTCCTGCGTCAGAACGATTCTCCTTCAGCCTATTCATCTGATAACTATATGTTGTCGGCAAAATGGAGTGGTCGTCCTGTGGATTGGTTCAATTTCACCTATGAGCTGAACTGGGATAAGGATAAGATGGTATTGAAGAATTTGGGTTTCGATACTTCCTCTACCAATCTTGCCCAGAATCTCACTTTCAACTTCCAGCCATTGAAGTCATGGTTCATCAAGTTGCATGGAGAGTATTATCGCAATCAGATAGCAGATCATCAGCACAAGAATCTTACTCTTGCCGATGCATCCACCAGTTATGGCTTCAGGAATGGTATGGAGTTGAGCCTGACTGCGCTTAATCTTTTCAATCAGCGCACCTACGGTTATACCGTTTATTCTGGGTTGACCCGTACGAGCAAGGAGTATCAGTTGCGAGGTAGGACAATACTGATGTCTATATTCTTTCATTTTTGATGATGGAGGCAACAGTTCTGCCGTTTCTGAAAAGAATTTCCGGTAGATTTGGTTAAATATCAAAAATTATAAATGTAATTGTAATAAGAGTATTTATAATTTTTGTACCTTTGCACCCAAACGAAGAAAAAAAGAATCAATGAGCAAAGGAAAATTAGCAAAGTTTGCGGATATGGAGCGTTTCGAGAACGTGTTCCAGTATCCATATAGTGTTGTAGATGACGTGCCTTTCGATATGAAGGGCAAGTGGCGTGAGATGTATTTCCACAATGATAATCCTATCGTGCTGGAGTTGGGATGCGGCAAGGGTGAATATACCGTGGAACTTGCCAAGCTCTATCCTGAAATGAACTTCATCGGTGTGGATATCAAGGGCGCACGAATGTGGACCGGTGCCAAGAAGGCGATAGAGGAAGGACAGAAGAACGTGGCTTTCCTCCGTACCAACATCGAGATTATCGACCGTTTCTTTGCTGCGGATGAGGTGCAGGAAATCTGGCTCACCTTCTCTGACCCGCAGATGAAGAATCCTCGCAAGCGTCTTACATCTACATACTTCATGAACCGTTATCGCCACTTCCTCGTGGATGGTGGCATCATCCATCTGAAGACGGACTCCAACTTCCTCTTCACCTATACCACTTATATGGTGGATGGCAACCATCTGCCTGTGCTCTTCCGCACCGAGGACCTCTATCATCAGGAGGGTATCGATGAGGAAACCCGTAAGATTCTCTCTATCCAAACCTATTATGAGAGTATGTGGATAGAGCGTGGCTTGAACATCAAGTATCAGAAGTTCGCCTTGCCACGTGAGGGCGAGTTGGTGGAACCTGATATTGAGATTCCGCTGGATGATTATCGCAGTTATCGCCGTGATAAGCGAAGCTCAAAGGATACAGCGAAGTAGATTTCTACAATGATTTGAATAAGCTTCCGCAATGCTTTGAATGCCTTTCCTCAAGTGTTATTGGCGTTTGAAGAATGCGTCATAAGTATCTGAAAGAAGTAACTGAAGTTGTTCGGAGATACAATAGAAGTTGTTGGAACAGTAAGTATCTCGAAGCGCACAACAGTTGATATGCGGTCGCACATCAGCTGTTGTGCGCTTGTCTTTCAGCTGTTGTGCATGCGTAGAACAGCTGTTGTGCGGTTTTTTAATGGCAATTCTTATTGATTGTCTTTGTTAATCAAGTTGACGACTACTTTTACCATAACATCTTTTTCCTCAGTTCTGCTTTCTGCAATCATCAGAGTCAGGGCAACGAGTGTGTTGTCGGCAATTCTCTTATGTCCATTTTCTGCATACAGAATGCCATTCTTCTCCATAAACCAAAGAAAAAGCATGGCCGCAATTCTCTTGTTGCCATCGCTGAATGAATGGTTTTTTACGACAAGGTAGAGCAGCATGGCTGCTTTTTCTTCTACCGAAGCGTAGAGTTCTTCACCGTCGAAGGTTTGGTAAATCTGACCTATGCTGCTCTTGAATGAATCATCCTTCTCATTGGCAAACCATTTACTGCCTCCAAACTTTTCTTTCAAAGCATTGATGGCTTCCATTGCATTTTCGTAGGTGGCATGGAACGGCTCGGCTTGAGTCGTCTTGTCTATGAGTAATGTCTGATAATCATATTTGTCGAGAGTATCCAGGGCATAAACATAGTCGCTGATGACATTGAACAGTCCGTTATATTCGCCTTCTGAAACTTGATCTTGCAATGTAATCGCACGTGACATCAAACGAACCACTTCTTTCAGTTCGTTGTAATTGTCTAGGCGTTTCTGGTTGATGGCGTAACCCTTGATAATGTATTGCTTCAAGATAGAGGTTGCCCAACGGCGGAAAGAGGTCGCATTCTTGCTATTCACTCTGTACCCTACCGAAATAATCATGTCAAGATTATAATAAGGAATATCACGAATGATTTGTCTCTTACCCTCAAAACGAACCTGTGCATTTTTTGCACAAGTTGACTTTTCGTCTAGTTCTTGACTCTTGTAAATGTTGCGAATGTGTCGTGTAACAGATGTTCTGTCAACAGCAAACAACTCTGCCATTTGGCTTTGTGTAAGCCAAACGGTATCATTCTCTAATTTTACATTCAGCTCTATGTTGCCCTCTGGGGAACGATAGATTTCGATGGATGAATTCCTCTGCTCCATACCTTTCTTTATTAAAAGTTCTTATTCTAGTACCCAATTTTTGGATAATTCGGCAAAGATACGATAATTGTTTGATTCCTACAAGGTTTTCTAGTATTTTTTCTTCTTTTTGATGAAATTTGCGAAAGATTGAAATGGAAGGAATGTTTTGTTTTTGATTACTTCCAGATTAAATATCAGGGCTAGTCTTAGGTTAGGGATATGTATAGTATGTTATGTTCTTCCTATACCTTTTGTTAAATCCGGGAATAATCTTGTTGAATTCAAGAAAAAAAGGTGGAAATGCTTGGCGTTTCCACCTTATTTTATTATATTTGCAGCAAGTTTTTGAAGAAATGCAGTATTCTCAGGGACTGCATGGAACTGACGAAACGACTAAAAGAACAGAAAAGTAATAACTAACGAAATAAACGACAAAATGATGAACTACAAGAAATTGGCTCTTACCGTTGCGGCTGGAGCGATGGCAACTACAATGATGGCGCAATCGGCACCTCAGCTGAATGCCAATAACATCGAAGAAGTAATCAAGGCGATGACCTTGGAAGAAAAAGCCCAACTCTTAGTGGGCGGTGGCAACGATGGATTCGTGGGCAGCGGTGCTATGCTCGGACATCAGAAGAAGTTCGTGCCGGGTGCTGCGGGTACTACTGTAGCCATCCCTCGTCTCGGCATTCCTACTACCGTACAGTGTGATGGGCCTGCCGGAGTTCATATCGATGCTCATCGCGAAGGTGACAGCCGTAGCTACTTTGCCACCGGTTTCCCTATCGGAACCTGTCTGGCTTCTACCTGGAACACCGACCTGGTGCGCAAGGTGGGTGAGGCAATCGGTAACGAAACCCTGGAGTATGGCTGTGATGTTGTGCTCGGACCGGGTATGAACCTGCATCGCAATCCGCTCTGTGGCCGTAACTTTGAGTATTATTCTGAAGACCCAATCGTAACAGGTCTTATCGGAACCGCCTTTGTACAGGGTGTGCAGAGCCAGGGCGTGGGTGTAAGTGCCAAGCACTTTGCCGTGAACTCTCAGGAAACTGACCGTACCAAGGTGGATGAGCGATTGAGCCAGCGTGCTCTCCGTGAGTTGTACCTGAAGGGTTTCGAGATGATGGTTCGCAAGAGCAATCCTTGGACTATCATGTCTGCCTATAATAAGATTAACGGTGTCTATGCCCAGGGCAACAAGGGCCTCCTTACCGATATTCTCCGCAACGACTGGGGATATAAGGGAATCGTAGAGACCGACTGGATAGGTAAGCGTGCCGACCTTCCGCTGGAACAGGAAGTAGAGGCTGGCAACGACCTGATGATGCCGGGTTATCCAGCACAGGTGCAGGATATTGTTGATGCAGTAAAGAATGGCAAGCTGGATATCAAGGATGTGGACCGCAATGTTCGCCGTATGCTCGAATATATCGTGAAGACTCCTCGATTCAAGGGATATAAATATAGTGGTGAGCCAGACTTGAAGGCTCATGCTGCCATCACCCGTCAGAGTTCTACCGAGGGTATGGTGCTCCTGAAGAATGATGCTGCTCTTCCTATCCAGGGCTTGAAGACCGTGGCGCTCTTCGGTGTCAACTCTTACGACTTCATGTCGGGTGGTCTTGGTAGTGGAGCCGTTAATGTAGGCTATTCTGTAGATATGGTTACCGGTTTGAAGAACATCGGCGTGGCTACTACTCCTCAGCTTACGGAAATCTATCAGAATTATGTGAAGTATGCCAAGGCTAAGTTGAAGGCAGACAAGAATCCGATGATGTGGTTCCTGGATCAGGGTCAGCCAAAACTCGATGAAATCGAGATTACTGAGCGTTGTGTAGCTGGCGAGGAGCCAAAGGCAGATGCTGCCATCATCACCATCGGTCGTCAGGCAGGTGAGGGTATGGATCGCCAGATCAATGGTGAGTTCAACCTCAGTCAGATAGAGCAGGATATGATTTTCCGTGTATCTGATGCTTTCCATGCCAAGGGCAAGAAGGTGATTGTCATCATCAACTCTGGTTCTGTGATGGAGACTGCCAGTTGGAGAGACCGTGTGGATGCTATTCTCGTAGCTTGGCAGCCAGGTATCGAGGGTGGCAACTCTGTTGCTGATATCCTGACCGGTAAGGTGAATCCATCGGGTAAGTTGACCATGACCTGGCCTATTGCTGCTACCGATCATCCTTCTACAGCCAACTTCGCCAAGGATTACGATATGTACACCTACAAGAATCTGCTGGATTGGAGCAAGGGTAATATCAAGGGTTACGATTATAGCAACCACGAGGAGGATATCTACGTAGGTTATCGCTACTTTGATACCTTCAAGAAAAATGTGGCTTATCCTTTCGGTTATGGTTTGAGCTATACTACCTTCGAGTTTGGCAAGCCATCTGTCAAGGCAAAAGGCAATAACATTGAGGTTAGCGTAACCATCAAGAATACCGGTAAGGTTGCCGGCAAGGAAGTTGCTGAGGTTTATGTCACCGCTCCAAAGGGCGCTTACGAGAAACCAGCCAAGGAACTCAAGACCTTCGGCAAGACCAAGTTGCTGAATCCAGGTGAGAGCCAGACTTTGAAGATGA
>JAJWAL010000066.1:11340-17234 GCA_021618535.1 Segatella copri
ACCTTCGGCAAGACCAAGTTGCTGAATCCAGGTGAGAGCCAGACTTTGAAGATGACCCTCGAAAAGCGCGATCTTGCCAGCTTCGATGAGGCCAACAGTCAGTGGAAGGTCGATGCCGGTAACTATCTCTTCAAGGTAGGTAGCGATGTTGAGAACATCAAGGGTACTGCTACATTGAAGGTGGCAGAATATACTGAGAAGACAAGCAATGCCTGCGCTCCTAATGTTCAGATGAACTATCTGAAGCAGGAGTAGTCTATGTAAATAATATTCCAGAAAGAGATAATCTAGAAGAAACTCCCGTAAAATGGGGGAAGAAGAGATTGAAAATTTTCCTTAAGGGAAATAAAATCTTCCCTTAAGAGATATTTTCACCACTTTTAATCGGTAAAGTTATTTCTTTATAAATTTCTTGGCATCTATTTTCCTTCATTTTATTCTTTATGCCAACGGCAATCATATTCTCTAAAGTCGTTTGCCATCCAGCCGAGTGTGCCTTCTCCTCTCGCACCTATCTCTATCGCATCTTTAACGAGAAAACTGGAAAAACGCCAACAGAATGGCGCACAAAACGCCCCTAAAAGTGCTTATAATAGCCCAAAAGTCATTTTTTTTAGGACTTTTGGGCTATTATAAGCACTTTTTTATTATCTTTGCACGCAAAAAGCAATAAAATATGTTGATAGGAAGAGAACAAGAGCAAGAGATGCTGCATAAAGCTTACGAGTCAGATAGCTCACAGTTTGTTGCAGTGTATGGTAGAAGACGTGTGGGCAAGACCTATCTAGTCAGAGAGTGTTTTGCGGATAAATTCGTTTTTCAACATTCTGGTGTTGCAAAAGCAAGTACAAAATTGCAATTGCGTTATTTTAAGGAGTCGCTACTAAAGAGCGGATTCCCAAAGGCTCGTTTGCCCAAAGATTGGATAGAGGCTTTTTCGATGTTGGAGCAATTGATAGAGCAATCAGAAGCTGAGAAGAAAGTAGTTTTCATAGATGAAATACCTTGGATGGATACTCCTCGCTCAAATTTCATTACAGCATTGGAATACTTTTGGAATAGTTTTGCCTCTGCACGCAAGGATGTCCTTTTGATTGTTTGTGGCTCTGCTACATCCTGGATTATTAATAAGGTGTTGAAAAATCATGGCGGTTTGCATAATAGAGTAAACCTCCGTATATCTTTGCAACCTTTCACTTTGCACGAATGTGAACTGTATGCCAAAAGCATCGGTATGCGCACAACCCGTTATGAATTGTTGGAATATTATATGGTATTGGGTGGTGTTGCTTTCTATTGGTCTTTGTTGGACAAAGGAAAGAGCGTGGCTCAAAATATAGATAGCCTGTTGTTCTCAATAACAGGTCAACTACACAATGAGTTTAACGAGTTGTATGATTCTTTGTTCAACAATCCTGAACCTTACCTGAAAGTTATCAACGTCTTGGGAACCATCAAGGTGGGAATGCCTCGTACTGAACTGCTAGAAAAGATAGGATTGTCGAGTGGTGCCAATATCACTCGAATTCTTGACGACTTGGAAGCATGTGGCTTCATCCGTAAATACAATGCATTTGGCAAGAAGCGGAATGATACTATTTATCAGCTGATAGACAACTTCACATTATTCTACTTCAAGTTTATGAAAGACAATAAAGGTGGCGATGAGCATTTCTGGTCGCATAGTTATTTGTCGCCTGTGAGATACTCATGGGTTGGCTTGGCGTTTGAGCGAGTATGTATGCAACATGTAAATCAAATCAAGCACAAGTTAGGCATTAGTGGTGTCTTGACAAGTGTTTCTTCCTGGTCTGTCAAAGATGACCCTGTTTATGGTCAAGGTGCGCAAATTGACCTGTTGATAGAACGTGCTGACAATGTAGTGAATGTTTGCGAGATTAAGTTCTCGCAAGATAAATATGTCATTAGTCAGGACTATAGTCGGAATTTAGCACATAAGATAGAGCGTTTCTTGCAGACCACGAAGACCAGAAAGACTTTGCATCTCACAATGATAACAGTAAATGGTCTTGCTCATAATGAGTATTGGGGGATGGTGCAGAGCGAAGTCGTGGCAGATGACTTGTTTCATGAATAAAAAAACGGTAAAATACCAACAGAATGGCTGTTTTTTTAAAGGTTAAAAGATGGCTTTCCTGCCAAAAAGTGGCGATATCTTTCACCACAATTAATCTGTAAAGATATCTCTTTGTAGATTTCGCGGCATCTATTTTCCTATCCTCAAAAGCAAAGAACTCCCGTCTCTTTTCTGAGATGGGAGTTCTTGTTTAAAAGGAATACTGGGCGGAAATCATCAGTTCACGAGGGCGAAGATGATAGCTGTCGGTCAATGTACTGATGCCGCTATAGATGGTTTCCATATAGTTCTTCTTGTTGAAAAGGTTTCGAAGCTCTGCAGAAAGGCGGAGCTTTTTTATTCTCCATACTGCCGATGCATCGCCCAGGAGTGTATTCACCTTGCTGCCTCCTTGCAGTTCATTGCGATAATGTACGAGCGAGAAGGAGAGGTCCACATGGCTGATGGTAGCGGTGGCAGATATGCTTTGGCGCCAATTAAATAACGATGAATTCGCCATTTTTTGACGTTTCGAGTTGTAAAAAGAGAATTCTCCCTCATAGCTAAAGGCACACCAGGACGGCGAGAAGTCGATGCTAGGCTTTACAGTATAGTTGTCGGCGGTGTAGCTGATGGCTTTGCCGCTGCTGTATTGCTCACCCTTGCTGTAGTTGTAACTGCCCTCCAGGCGGGTCTTCAGATGAAGGTCGTAGAAACCCTTGGAGATATAGAGCGAACCTCCGATGTTGTTGCTCTTGCTGTCCTGCTTATATAATGAGGTATAGTATTTGCCATCCTCGATGCGTAGGTCGGATGCCGCATTCATCCAGTTTTTGCTGGCATTGACCGATGCGCTGAAGAAGATTTCCTTGATAGGGCGCTTGTAGTCGTAACTCAACTTGCCATAAAGAGAGCGAGTTATCGGAATGATGTCGCTCGAAGTGTACCAAGAGCGATAACTTTGACGATATTGCTTCATGGCGTAGTTGGTGGCATTGCCTGTTCCTGTACTGTATCCTGTGTAGATAGTCAACTCTCTACGGAAATCCAATTTCTTATATAAGTAAAGGTAGGGTGATATGGTAAGTAGAGTTTTCTGTGGATAGGTGAAGCGTTCCCAGATGAAATCGGGAGAGAACGACATACGGAACGTCTCGGTCTTGTATTGCCAGTAAGGGGTGAACTTCCCTGTGATGTTAAGACTGTTTTTGCCGATTTCATCGTGACTGTTTTCGATGAATCCGTTGTTTTTGCCGATTTCATCGCTTCTTTTCTGATATTTCGCATAGATGTTGTTGAGGTCGATACTCATTCTATATTCCTGTGTCCAGTGGTAGCGATTCTTCATCCACTGTAAGGCGTGTGCTGTATGCCAAAGGTTGGTGCGGATGCGATTGCGCTCGTCGTTAACGTAAAGGTCCGCCACACCATGGTGATAGTCGGCAGTGCTACGCCAAGAGAGCTGACTTTTCTTGAAGACGAAGAGGCGGTAGATACTTGCCGAGAGGTCGAGCTTTGGGATGCGGACACGTTGGGTAAGCGTGTCGTTGATGTTTGACAAACCATCGTTTTGTGCTGCGCTGAGGCTGATGCTCTCGTTGCCATAATGCTCAGTCTTGTTTACCTTGTTCTCCCATTGCAGATTGAAGGCATCGCTGATCATCGTCTTGTGGTTGTGCTCCGTGGTAACTATGGGAGCTTCGCCGCCGAGGTCGTAGATACTCATGTTCTCTCGCTCTTGTCGGGTTACCGTACGAAGATAGTTGGCTTCTATGCGAGTCTCTGCATCGTCCTTATTCTTCTTGATATGGTTGATGGAGTATTTTTGCGAGGTGTTGAAGCGCAGGCGTTCTTCATCGATAGGAGCGTCAAGCGAGGGTACTGATATCCATGATGGAAGGGAGGCAGGAGCCAGACGATTGCTGTAAGATGCGAGTTGGTTAAGTGCATAGCCGAGATTTTTGCCTGTTCTGTCGTATTCTGCATCATACATCATCTGTTTCTTCTTGCCAATTTGCATGATATTGATGCTTCCGCCTACGTGGGACGGATGCCCTACGAGCATGTAAGGCTTGAGGGTGGGCATCAGTTTGTCGCGGGCACTGTCTTTCAGGGCGATGTTCATCGCTACATTATCTGTAAAAGTCTTGTTCTGGAGCGCTTTGATAGGTTGGTCATGCTCGATGACTTCGGCCTTTTTCACGTCTTTTGCCTTGATGTTTTCCTCCAGCTGGTTATATTTGCCACCGGTCAGGTCGAGACCTTCCACAGTGAATCGGTTGATGGGCTTACCATTGTAGTTGATACGACCATTCTTCTCTATATCCACGCCTGGCAGCTTTTTCAGTACATCTTTCAGGGAGTTATCTCGTTCGTTGGCAAAGCGTGTGAGGTCGAAAGAAATGGTATCCCGCCCTGTGATACGAGAGCCTTTCACCTGTACTTCCTTTAAGACAAAAGCTGTTGAAGCCATACTGATAACGGTTTCTTTTTCCGATGAAATCGATGCTTTTGTCTTTTTATACCCCATAAACGTGGCCTGCAGTTTGTCGTTGGCTTGCTTCTCGGTGATGGGGAGCACGAAGGTTCCGTCCTCCTTTGTTCTTGTAAACTTCAAGGGCTTTCCATTGCGGAGCAGCGTGATGGAGACGTTGGCTAGACGGTTATGGGTCAATGAATCTTCTACATAACCATGAATCCCGGTAGCAGTGTTGTCGTCATCGAGTAAGATAGGAGTGTTTCTCTTGCTCTGCATCGCCATTGGGATGCAGAACAAGAGAAAGAAAGCGATAAAACTGATAATTATTCTCTTCATTTATTATTGAAGTTCAATCGGATTGAAGACATTCTTCTTATTCATGAATTTCTTCATGTCAATTGGGTTGCCCTTTTCGTCCTGTATTTTTATGTTCTTGATGTTTAATGTTTCCAATACCATTCCAGGCGTAAACTTCTCTTTGAATTCTCTGAGGTCTTTTTGGCTAATCTCTTCTCTCTTAGCCTTGGGGAACGTGATAGGTGTTGGTGCTGTCAACGTACTCATGCCGATGGCTGTGAATGAATATTCTTTGTTTTCATCGTATGCTTTCAGTGTCAAGCCCGGCAGTCCAATCAGCTTCCAAGGACCTTCTGGCAAAGGAATGTCTTCGGCGTACCATGCATACCAAGTTCTTCCCTTGAAGTTGGTCTTGGCTAGTTGGCAATGATAGCCGATGATGGTTGTTGCGCTGTCGGGGATGAGTTGCCAGTCGGGTGTCTCCACGTTCTCTGTGCATTTGTAATCTGTAGTGCCGACAGATTCCAATTGGATGGATTTGCCAGTAGATGGATAGTTCTTGTAGTAGGAGAACGGGAATCTTCCACCTTTAGGTAAATCGGAGAAGTCGAAATTGCCAGTCTTGGCTTTTTCGTCCATGAGTGAATCCTTTACCTGTTTCGTTCTGTCATAGAAGCTGGTCGCCTTTTCACCAATGTCGAGGCGCATCTCGCTATCCGTGTAGATGAAGGGTTTAATGGAAGGATTGTTCACCCATTTCCCCTCATAGGTAATGCGATACTTGGCGTTGTCGATGTTCTCGACTTCCTCCTTACTGTTTCCCGAGATAGAGCGCACAGTGACTTTTGTGACTTGTGCTTTTGTTGCAGCACTTCCCATAAAGAGCAAGGTTGCTAAAGCTAAGATGATTTTCTTCATAATTCTGCCTTTATCTGTTAATCTGCTTGCAAAGTTACACTTTTTGTGGCACTCTGCAAAAAAAATGTAGCTATTTATAGCTTTTTAATAGACGCTAAAACTAGCGAAGAGTAAACTAAAATG
>JAJWAL010000067.1:0-3703 GCA_021618535.1 Segatella copri
CGACAGGTTTGCGTCCGCAATCACCCAGGGCGATGCCCTGGGCTAGGAGCTTTTGCCCTTTCAGGGCGTATGGGGCCATCTTTCAGGGCGTATGGGCAAAACTTGCGAAAGTTCTGTAAAAATTACTTTAGTATCTCCTTCAAAGGATTCATCACAAAATCACGCTCCTCCATCAACGGATGAGGAACCTTGAAATCGGGTTCATCTATCACCAAATCATCTATCATCAGGATATCAATGTCGATGATGCGGTCCTGGTATTCGCCATCCACCGACTTCATAGTGCGCCCCATTTCGCGCTCTATGCGCTGCGTAGCCTCCAGCACCTGGCGCGGAGCCATCGTGGTGAGAACCAGCACACAGGCATTGATATAGTCGTTGGGCGATGAATAGCCCCAAGGCTTGGTTTCGTAAAGAGCAGACTGGCGCTCTACCACACCAATCTGCTCTCCTATCTTTTCTATTACCTCGCGAATGTTGCGCTTTCGGTTGCCCAAATTCGTACCGAGACTTAAATATACCTGATACATACTTATTCACACTTTCATAAAATTGTGGATAACTAAGCTAAAACCCAGAATATCAACAACTTCTATGTGTATATAAACTGTTTATACCACTGTTTAATCTGGAAGCATCAACAATGAATCACCATAGCAGCCAAACATATAGCCATTCTTCACAGCCATCTTGTATGCCTCGTAAACCAGGTCGTAACCGCCAAAGGCTGCAGTACTCATCATCAAGGTTGACTCTGGATGATAGAAGTTGGCTACGGCACAGTCAGCAAGTCCGAAATCGTATGGAGGGAAGATGAACTTGTTGGTCCATCCATCGAAAGCCTTCATCATACCGTCGGTTCCGACAGCCGTTTCAGTTGCCTTCATCACACTGGTACCGATAGCGCAGACACGATGGCCGGCAAGCTTGGTCTTGTTAACCAGATCGCATGCCTCCTGGCTAATCATCATCTGCTCAGAATCCATCTTGTGCTTGGTAAGATCCTCCACCTCGATATCATGGAAGTTGCCCAGACCGCAGTGCAGGGTGATATAAGCCTCGTTAATACCGTTGATTTCCATACGCTTCATCAGCTCGCGAGAGAAGTGAAGACCGGTAGCAGGAGCAGTAACAGCACCCTCTACCTCAGCGAAAACACACTGGAAATCGTCCATATCATCCTCTGTAGCGTGATGATCCTCACGTGCATCGATAACGTAGCGAGGAAGCGGAGCCTCGCCCAGAGCGAAGAGTGAACGCTTGAAGACATCATGACTGCCATCCTCATCATAGAGGAAACGGAGGGTACGGCCACGGCTGGTGGTATTGTCGATAACCTCGGCAACCATCTCGTTGACATCATCGAAGAAAAGCTTATTGCCGATACGGATCTTGCGGGCAGGCTCTACCAATACGTCCCAAAGACGCATCTCTGGATTGAGCTCGCGGAGCAGGAACACCTCTATCTTGGCATCGGTCTTCTCCTTGGTACCGTAAAGACGGGCTGGGAAAACCTTGGTATTGTTGAAGATGAAGGTATCGCCCTCTTCGAAGTAATTCACGATATCCTTGAACTGCAGGAATACTGGATTGCCATCGGCATCAACCATATCCTTGCCGTTTTCATCTTTCTTGTACATCTCGATGGTTTCACTCTTCTTGTGGAGAACCATAAGTCGGGACTCGTCGCGGCGAGTAATCTCGAATGTACGTTCACCACTAGCCGTTTTTACCACGTGCTTTGCCTTATGTGGATAAAGTGCCACCTGATCTTTTGGCAACTTAAAGTTAAATTGTGATAGCTTCATGTTATATTATTTATTACTTGGATGACTGAAGGCTGTCTTCGAGAGGCTGCTCATCAAGCCATTCCTGGAAATGTTCAAAACTGATGCAGTTTTCTACTGCGAAACTTCCTGCCTTGGTACGGCGGAGGGCGGTAAGGTAAGCGCCGCTATCCAGAGCTCTGCCGATATCACGGGCGAGGGAGCGGATGTAAGTGCCTTTGCCGCAAACCACACGGATGCTGGCGGTCTTCTGCTCATCGTTATAATCGGTGAGTTCTATCTCGTCTACACGCACGGTCTTCGGCTTGAGCTGTACCTCTTCGCCTGCACGGCGCAAGGCATAAGCGCGGTCGCCATTCACCTTTACGGCGCTGTAGGTAGGCGGAACCTGCTGAATCTCGCCCACAAACTGCTTGAGCGTTTCCTCCACCAGCTGGCGGGTGATATGCTCCGTAGGATAGGTGTGATTCACGCTGTGTTCCATATCATAGCTGGCGGTGGTAGCACCGAGCTGCAGGGTAGCTGTATACTCCTTGGTATGGGTCTGCAGCTGTTCTATCTGCTTGGTACATTTGCCGGTACAGAGCACCAGCACGCCAGTAGCAAGGGGATCGAGCGTACCGGCATGTCCTATCTTCACCTTAAAACCGAGTTTCTTGCTGAGCAGATAGCGCACATGCGCCAGGGCTCCGAAACTCGACATGCGATAAGGCTTGTCGATGGCAATAATTTCTCCTTTTCTGAAATCCATATTTAATATTTAAGCCTTGCCCCCCTGAAACAAGGGGACAAAGTATGCGTTTATTATAATAATGAGCAGATGATGGTTACAGCACCGGCAATGGCACAATAGATACCGAAGTAAACCAGTTTGCCTTTCTTCACGATGTTGATCATCCACTTGCAAGCCAGACAGCCAGAAACGAATGCAGCAACGAAGCCTACAATCATAGGGAAAGTATCGATGCCGCCCAGAGCCTCTTCGCCCTTCAGACCCTTCAGAAGGTCGAGCAATGCCTCGCCCAGGATTGGAGGAATCACCATGAGGAATGAGAACTGAGCCATTTTCTCCTTCTTATCGCCCAGCAAAAGACCGGTGGCAATGGTAGTACCAGAACGGGAAAGACCTGGCAATACGGCAAGCGCCTGACCGAGACCGATGATGAAAGCATGCAGCGGAGAGATATTCTCCTTCTGACGTGGCTTGGCGAAATAAGAGAAGGTAAGGAGCGCTGCTGTTACGAGGAGCATACAGCCCACGATAAGCAAGCCTGAACCGAAAACTGCTTCCACCTTATCCTTGAAGAATACGCCTACGATACCCACAGGAATCATAGAAATGACAATATTGAGGGCATACTTGGTTTCCTCATTCATCTGGAACTTGAAGAGTCCCTTCAGGATCCAGTCGATTTCCTTCCAAAGAATAACCAGCGTACTCAGCACGGTTGCAACATGAACCATGATGGTAAAAGTAAGGTTATCCTCTCCGTTGATGCCGAAAAGGTAAGCGCCGATAGCCAAATGACCGCTACTGCTTACTGGCAAATACTCTGTGAGACCCTGGATGAGTCCCAATACTAATGCTTCAAACCAATTCATTGAATGAAATGTAAATTATTGAATGTTGAATATAGAAATAGATGGCATAACGCCCCTATAAACTATTAACTATAAACTATTAACTCTTATTTGTCCTTCGGTTTGTGAATCACCGCATAGATGATAGAAAGGAAACCTATCAATGTTACGGTTGGTGCTACAACGATACGACGAGTGCTGAAAATATCAGTATCGAAGGTATGTTCGTTAGAACCGGCGCCACTCATCAGCAGAAAACCGATGATGATAATCGCCATTCCGATGCCTAACAAGATAAAGTTCATCTTGTCGAATGCTAAATTCTTCTTATCCAT
>JAJWAL010000067.1:3803-17181 GCA_021618535.1 Segatella copri
CGATGCCTAACAAGATAAAGTTCATCTTGTCGAATGCTAAATTCTTCTTATCCATAATTTAATGTTGAATGTTGAGTGTTGAATGTTGAATGTTGATAGCAAGATTGCTATAAACTATTAACTTTTAACTATTAACTAAATCTTGTACAGGTCTCCTGCCTTCATCTTCAGGAACTTATTAACTGAGATGCAGGCGCAGAAGGCGGTGATGATGATACCGAAGAGGAAGACGGAGCCACCGGTGATGGCAAGTTCCTGCCAGCCCAGCACATTCATCAGCTCCGGCTCGTGGAGCGACCATGCATAGAGACAACCGCCCAGGAAACCATCTGCCAGCAGGGCTGAAACAACGCCCACAAGCATAGCCTTGCGGAGGAACGGACGGCGGATAAAGCCCCAGGATGCACCTACCAGTTTCATCGTATGGATGGAGAAACGGCGGGCATAGATGCCCAGACGAACCGTATTATTGATCAGCGAGAACGAGATGAAGGTAAGCAAGGCGGCAACAATCAGCAATCCGATACTGATCTTTGCCAACGAATTGTTCACCTGTTCTATCAGGTCGTGCTGATAAGTAACCTCGGTAACACGCGGATATGCCTTCAGTTCCTTGGCAATCCACTTCAGAGAATCGTTGTTCGCGTAATCAGCCTTCGTCGTAATCTCTATGGAAGGCTGGAAAGGGTTAACACCGGCAAACTCGCTCGGGTTGGTGCCCAGATCACGGGTAGCCTCTTTCAGTGCCTCTTCCTTGGTGATATAAGTCAGCGTATTGACATAAGGTCTTGCATTCAGGCGTTTACACATCTGCAATCCCTCCGGATTAGTCATATCCTGTTCGAGCATCACCTGTACCACGAGATTCTCCTTCACGTAGGAAGAGAGATTGCGTCCCATGAGGACAGAGAAGATAACTAATCCCAACAAAATGAGCACCATAGCGGTACTGATACACAAAGTAATGACCTGCAATCCACGATGATTACTAGGCTTATATTGTTTCTTTCTCATTTTTAAAAATCTTTACTAACTTAAAACCAAAAGGGCACAATGACCCAAATTGTCTGCAAAGATACGCATAAACGAAGAGATTACAAAATAAAATTGCATTTATTTACATTTATTCAATTAATTAATCGAACCACAGGCAAAAGTTAAGTTCAATTGAAAAAGGAAAAGGGCCAACCTCACGGCCAGCCCTTCACATACTAAGTAAAATTCAAATAGGTATGACTTGAATTTACTAAATGAAAATATTTTTTTTAGGAAATTTTCCACTATAATTACACCATCGTTACATTTTAGTGATGACACCCTTCTCTGAACTCTCCAGGAACTGGATGATGTTCTGAATCTCCGGTCCATCTGGCACCTGATCCTTGATCTGGTTAATGGCATCGAAGAGGGATGTCTGACCATGGAATACCAGTCGGTAGGCATTAGCAATATGCTTGCGAACCTTCTCGGTAAGCTCAGCTGCTTCCATGATGATGGTGTTAGGACCTGCATACTTCACAGGCTTTCCACCGGCAATGATATAAGGAGGAATATCCTTAGAGAAGGTAGTACCTGCCTGAATCATCGCCAGGTCGCCTACTCGGGTCTTGGCGTTCTCTACTACAGATGTTGAGTAGATGACACCGTTACCAATCACACAGTCGCCCGCAATCTTGGTGCCATAACCGAATACGCAACCGTTGCCGATGACGGTATCGTGAGAGATATGGGCACCTTCCATCAGGAAGTTGTTGTTGCCCAGAATGGTCTTGCCGCCCTTATGGGTACCACGGTTGATAACCACGTTCTCACGGATGGTATTGTTATCGCCGATTACTACCTCACTCTCCTCACCTGTAAAGTGGAAGTCCTGTGGGAGCGCAGCGATAACGGCTGCCTGGAACACCTTATTATTATTACCCATGCGAGTACCGTTCATGATGCTCACGAATGGATAGATGGTACAGTTGTCGCCGATGACCACATCGTCCTCAATATAGGCGAATGGATATATCTTGCAGTTGTCTCCAATCTTAGCCTTTGGAGAAACCTCTGCCTTTGGACTTATTATACTAGCCATAACTATAAACTATTAATTATTAACTATAAACTACTTAGCTCCTCCACCCAATGCATAGTAGAGATTTACTACTGCCTGCATCTTGTTGAAGTCATCAGCTACCTTAGAAAGCTGTACGTTGAGGAGTGAAGACTGTGCCTGGATGATTTCAAGGTAAGAGCTGCCTGCAATACCCATCAATTCCTTGGTAGATTCTACATTCTTCTCGAGTACTTCTATTCGCTTCTGCTCTATCTTGCTCTTCTCATCAGAGTAGTTGTAGAGAACAAGCGCATTGCTCACCTCACTACCAGCCTTCAGCACGGTATTCTGCCAGGTATTGTAAGCCTGCTCATACTGCATCTTAGCCACCTTCAAACCGGCAATGATACGGCCGTTCTGGAAGATTGGCTGGGTAAGAGAACCTACAGCTGAGAGCAACCACTTACCTGGGTTCACGATGCCCATACCACCTGAATTGGTGAAGGCACCTGTACCGGAAATGGTGATAGATGGATAGAACTTGCTGCGGGCGGTCTCTACACCATAGAAGCACTGGGCAAGATTCATCTCGGCTGCGTGGACATCAGCACGGTTGTTGAGCAACTGGATGCCTACACCGGTTGAGAAATTAGATGGAAGACTCTGGTTATCCAACTTGCCACGGGCGATGCTATGTGCCTGGTCGCCGATGAGCAAACTCAGAGAGTTCTCTGTCTCACGAATCTGGCGCAACAGATCGGTCTTCTGGGTCAACACAGAATAGTAGTTAGACTCAGCAGACTGGATGGCTGGTGTACGGTAACCCATTCTGAGATCGTGCATCTTCTGCATAGTCTCCCAAGTATCCTTGGTCAATCCTTCCATATTGTTAACCAACTCCACCTGCTTGTCGAGCATCAACAGAGTATAATACATGTTGGCGATGTTGGCGATGAGGTTGGTCTTGACAGATACCTGATAATCCTGCAACTGGAGCAGCGCCATCTGGGCACTGCGCTTCTGAGAAAGCAGGTTGCCGAAGAGGTCTACCATCCAGCTGGCTGTAACAGGCATCGTGTAAGTCTTGGTGGCAGCCTGACCATCCCAGGAGGCGATGGTTCCCTGAGGAGTGAAAGACAAGGCAGGCACGAATGCCAACTTGGCACACTTCAGCTGCTCTTCAGCTATCTTCACGTTCAAAGCCGCATTGAGGAGATTGACATTGTTGTTCAATCCCTTCTCGATGAGCGACTGAAGCTGAGGGTCGGTGAAAACACTGCGCCAAGGAATATTGGCGAAGGTTGTAGTATCCTTTACAGCCAAAGTATCTGTAGCAGAGTTGACATCACGTACGATGCCGCTGATCTTCACATCCGGACGCTCATACTTTCCGTAGAGAGTCTTGCAGCTGCTCAGAGAGAGCGCTGCGAGACCCAATATGATGATATTTAAATTCTTTTTCATTGTTTCCTTTGAAGTTACATTGCGTTATTACTTCTTCTCGATACCCTTCATTTCGTGAGCGGCGTTGGCATACTGCTCCAATTCGGCAGCTACCTCCTCGTTCATCTCGTCCTCGAACTTCAATGGAGTCAACTTCTCCTGCAACCACTCAAAGACTGCGAAGAGAGCAGGAACCACGAAGATCTGACAGAGAGTACCAAGCAACATACCACCTACGGCGGCAGCACCCAGGGTCTGGTTACCATTCTTACCTACACCTGATGCGAACATCAGAGGCAACAGACCGATAACCATCGCCAGAGAGGTCATCAGGATAGGACGGAGACGGGCACCGGCACCCAGGATAGCAGAGTACTTGATGGCCATACCCGTACGACGACGCTCGAGGGCGAACTGTACAATCAGGATGGCGTTCTTAGCCAACAGACCGATCAACATAATCAACGAAATCTGCATGTAGATATCGTTAGAGTGACCGAAGAGGTTAGTGAAGATGAACGCACCAGCCAAACCGAATGGGATAGACAATACGACAGACAATGGCAAGATGTAACTCTCGTACTGGGCACTCAAAATGAGGTAAACGAATACGATACAGAGTGCGAAGATCAAACCTGTAGAGTTGCTGGACTCAGCCTCAGAACGGGTCAAACCTGAGTACTCATAGCCGTAGCCTTCTGGCAATGTCTCCTTGGCAACCTCAGCAATCGCCTTCATACCGTCACCGGTAGAGTAACCGCTGTTAGGAGTTACAGATACATCCATAGAGGTAAACAGGTTGAATCGGGTGATGTTAGACGGACCATAAACCTTCTTCAAGTTCACGAACTCGCTTACTGGAGACATGGTACCATCTGCACAACGTACATAAATCTTGCTCAGATCGTCTGGACGCATACGACTCTCAGGACCAGCCTGAATCATCACACGGTAGAGCTTACCGTAGGCATTGAAGTTAGATGCGTAGAGACCACCGAGATAACCCTGCATTACAGACAATACTGTTGATGGAGAGATACCAGCCTGCTTGGTCTTGGCAACATCTACATCCACCATATACTGAGGATAGTTAGGGTTATACTGAGTCTGGGCTGTCTGAATCTCAGGACGCTTGTTCAACTCAGCCAGGAACTTCTTCACATTATCAAAGAACTTGTTCAAGTCGCCACCGGTCTTATCCTGCATGGTCATGGTAATACCATTCTGCATGGAGAAACCGGAAATCATAGGTGGAGCAAAGGCAAGCACCTGTGCATCCTTGATCGTAGCAGTCTGCTTGTAGATCATACCCAACACAGAAGTATATTCCATAGGGTTGACAAACAATGCCTCGATACCGCCACCGGTACAAGCCTCCTTGATACGGTGGAAGAATCCACCCGGACGCTCCTCGAATGGCTTCAGCTTCACGATGATGGTACCCTGGTTAGAACCGGCACCACCGATAAAGCTATAACCCATGATGGCGTTACGGGTTGCAATGGCTGGGTTGTTAGCCAGCATCTTATCTACCTGCTTAACCACCTCAGCTGTGCGTTCCTGAGAAGTACCAGGAGCTGTGGAGATACAAGCGAAGATAGTACCGGTATCCTCATCAGGCACCAGACCCGTCTTGGTAGTACCCATCAGGGCAACCAGACCTACGATGCTGACAGCCACGAGGCTACCAGCGATAATGCCGTGGTTGATAACCCACTTGACACCACCCTTATATTTATTGGTAATCTTCTCAAACTGATAGTTGAATCCTGCGTGAAAACGGTCTACGAAAGACATCTTCTTCTCGTGACCCTCCTCGTGTGGTTTCAGCAATACGGCACAGAGTGCAGGAGACAGCGTCAACGCATTGATAGCCGAAATAACGATAGATACAGCCATGGTTACACCGAACTCACGGTAGAAGTAACCGGAAGTACCACCGATGAATGATACAGGAACGAACACGGCAGACATCACCAATGTAATAGAGATGATGGCGCTGGAAATTTCGTTCATCGCATCGATAGATGCAGTAAGAGCACTCTTGTAACCCTGGTCGAGCTTGGCGTGAACCGCCTCGACCACCACGATGGCATCATCGACCACAATCGCAATAGCCAGCAGAAGGGCTGACAGCGTAAGCAGGTTGATGGAGAATCCAAAAATCCAGAGGAAGAGGAACGTACCGACCAGAGCCACAGGTACGGCAATCATAGGAATCAGCGTAGAACGGAAGTCCTGCAAGAAGATATACACTACGATGAACACCAGTACCAGGGTGATGATCAAGGTGAAGATAACCTCCTCGATAGATGCGAACAAGAACTCGGTAACATCCATCAGGATGACATTCTTCAACCCTGGAGGATAACTTTTCTCCAGTTCATCCAACGTCTTCTTCACGTCGCTTGCAATCTGGGTAGCATTGGATCCGGCAATCTGCTGAACCATACCCATCACGGCAGGCTGACCATCATTGAGCAGGTTTACATTATACTGCAAACCACCCAACTCAACCTTGGCTATTTCGCCCAAACGAAGAGTCTGACCGGAAGTATTGCTCTTGATGAGGATGTTCTCATACTCCATTGGAGTCTTCAAACGACCCTTGTAACGCAAGGTATATTCATACTGCATATCAGAGCTTTCACCAAAGCTACCAGGGGCAGCCTCAATGTTCTGCTCTGCCAAAGCCTGGGAAACATCAGAAGGAACCAGTCCGAACTCCTTCATCTTCTCCGGCTTCAACCAGATACGCATAGAGTAGTTACGGGTAGAAGGGCTCTGCACATCACCCACACCATTGATACGCTTCAACTGAGGAATAACGTTGATCAGGGCGTAGTTGGTAACAAACTGGTCGTCGTAACGGCCATCGTCTGTAGTCAGAGCGAACATGATAACGTTGGAACTCTGTCGCTTGGTTACGGTGACACCCACCCTGGTAACCTCGGCAGGCAGCAGAGACTGCGCCTGAGACACACGGTTCTGTACGTTGACCGCAGCCATATCAGGGTCAGAACCCTGCTTGAAGTAAACGGTGATCTGAGCAAAACCAGAGTTAGACGCAGAAGAGGTCATATAAGTCATGTTCTCCACACCGTTGATACTCTCCTCCAGCGGAGCAACGACAGAGTTCAACACCGTCTGGGCATCTGCACCCGTATAGGTAGCAGTTACCGTGATGGTAGGCGGCGCGATATTCGGATACTGCTCGATAGGCAGCGATACCAAGCCGATAATACCCAGCAAGACGAAGAAGATGGAAACCACCGTCGAAAGTACCGGGCGCTTTATAAAGTTTGTAAATGACATAATTTACTATTTTTCTTTATACCTTATTATATATTACTTCTTTCCGCCCATAGCAGTAGCGAAGGCATGAGCGTTATCCTGAGACTCAGCCAACTTGGCTGCCTCAGCAATCTTCTGATTGTAGCGCTCCAGAGTGATAGGCTTGATCTGCTGGCCATCGGTCAACTTGGTAATACCCTTCAAAACAATACGATCGCCTACATGAAGACCTGCAGTTACGATATAGTTCTTGCCATCATCTTGTGGATTGACCTTGATCTCAGAATACTTCACCTTGTTATCCTTGGTTACGATGTAAACGAAGATCTTATCCTGAACCTGAGAGCAAGCCTCCTGAGGGATAACGATAGCGCTGTTATGATCGTTAGGAACGACGATAGAACCTGCACCACCACTCTTCAGCAACTTCTCTGGATTAGCGAAGTGAGCGATAAGAGAGATAGAACCGGTAGTTGCATCGATGACACCACTCATCTTGACAACCTTACCTGGATGATTATAGATAGAACCGTCTGCCAACTGCAACTTAACAGCTGGGAAAGAAGCAATAGCAGCCTGAACGCTACCATTGGTCTTAGACATATTCAGAATCTGAGACTCAGAGAGTGAGAAGAACACCTCCATAGTGCTGATGTTGGAAACGGTTGTCAAAGCCTGACCAGAAGCGCTTACCAGAGCACCTACCTTGAAAGGAAGACTACCTACAACACCTGCTGAAGGGCTTGTTACGGTACACCAAGCCAACTGCTCGCGGGCTGAAGCCAAAGCTGCCTCTGCCTGAGCTACCTGAGCCTTAGCTGTTGCATAGCTGTTAGCTGCTGTAGAGAGTTCGTATTCACCGATAATCTTGCTATCATACAACTTCTTATTATTCTGATAAGTCAACTTGGCAGTATTAGCCTGTGCCTTAGCTGTGTTTACAGCGGCAGCAGCAGAACGGACAGCAGCCTGATAGGTCTCGCTATCAATAGAGAACAAAGCCTGACCTGCTGATACAGTCTGTCCCTCGTGTACAAAAACCTTAGTGATAAAACCAGAAACCTTAGGACGTACCTCTACATCCTGGATACCCTTGATGGTAGCAGGATAGGTAGTCTGCAATGCGGCGCTGGAAGTACCGATAGTAGCCACAGCGAACTCATCGTCGCCGAAGTTAGGCAGACCACCCTTCTTACTTCCACCACATGATGTCAACGCAGCAAGAACACAAACTGCTGCAACAAACAAAACGCTTTTAATTTTCATACCTATTTTATATATTATAATTTATTATTTAATCTTTTATCTTCTCTTATTCAAATGTTTTTTCACCCTCCAGCGAAAACTTTTATACGCCTTTAAGTTTTAAAAGCGCTGCAAAAGTACTAATAATAAATGAATAACGGCTCGCAAGGAGCCGTTATTTAACAAAAATTATTCTCTATTTTGAGTTTTCTGCATTTACCAGTCCCATCTCCTGAGCCTTCTTCATCAGAAGCTCCATCAACGGTTCGCGCTCATTAGCCACCTTATTGTCCAGCACGGCATCCTTGAGATACTGCTTCAGGGTACCTACCTCGCGGCAAGGTGTAAGATGGAACATCTCCATAATCTCATTGCCATCGATACATGGCTGTAGAAGTCGCTTATAATCACGTTCCTGCAGATCGACCAGTTTCTCGCGCACCATCTTGAAATTATCCAGAAAACGCTGCTTGCGCACCTGGTTCTTGCTGGTGATATCAGCCTCGCAGAGCGTCATCAGGTCGTTGATATCATCACCGGCATCATTCAGCAGACGGCGAACGGCACTGTCGGTAACCTCCTCATCAGCAATCACAATCGGACGCATGTGGAGTTCTACCAGCTTCTGCACATACTTCATCTTCGCATCCATCGGAAGTTTCATACGGCGGAAGATACCCGGAATCATCTTTGCACCTATTATATTATGACTGTGGAATGTCCAGCCGACATTGTTGTCCCAGCGCTTGCTCTTCGGTTTACCGATGTCGTGGAAGAGAGCAGCCCAGCGGAGCCAGAGGTTATCAGAATGCTTGCACACATTCTCGAGCACCTCCATCGTATGGTCGTAATTATTCTTATGTGCCCTGCCGTTTCGCGTTTCCACCTTGTCCATCGCTACCAGTTCCGGCAGAATCAGATCGAGCAGACCTGTATCTTTCAGATAATAGAAACCGCAGCTTGGGTGCTTGGAGAGCATAATCTTGTTCATCTCGTCGCAGATGCGCTCAGCACTGATAATCTTCAGGCGCTCGGCATTACGTGAGAGCGCATCATAGGTCTCCTCCTCAATCTGGAAATTGAGTTGGGTAGCGAAACGCACGCAACGCATCATACGCAGCGGGTCGTCAGAAAAAGTGATATCGGGGTCGAGCGGAGTGGCAATGATACCATCTTCCATATCGTAGACACCATCAAAAGGATCTACGAGTTCTCCAAAACGGTCTTTGTTCAGGCAGATAGCCATCGCATTGATGGTGAAGTCGCGGCGGTTCTGATCATCCTCCAGCGTTCCATCTTCCACGATAGGCTTTCTGGAATCGCGCTGATAGCTCTCCTTACGGGCGCCGACAAACTCCACTTCAGTATCCTGATACTTCACTTGTGCTGTTCCGAAATTACGGAACACAGAGAGATGCGCCTTTCTTCCGAGCATCTTCTTCAAGGCAGAAGCTACCTCTATACCGCTACCAACCACAACGACATCAATATCATTGGAAGGTCGCTCCAGGAAGAGGTCACGCACATATCCACCTACAACATAACACTCCACAGACAGCCCGTCTGCTGCCTCTGAAATCTTATGAAATATATCCTTATCCAGTATCTGTGCCAGTTCGGCATTGGTCAAATTTCTCATACTCTTTTTACTTTCGGGGTGCAAAGTTACTGCAAATCGAGCGAAAAACAAAATAAATCGCGATTTATTTTTTCTTCCGAGTGCAGCGTAACTTATCAAAAGTTACTATTAATTAAGCGAAAAACAAAATAAATATTTGGCTATTTCACAATAAATGCGTAAATTTGCACCGAATTTCGAAATTATTATGGCAGATTTATTGAAAACAGAACAGCAGTTTAAGGATGTCATGAGTGAATGCAGGACATTATTTGAGAAGAAGCTTCATGATTATGGAGCCTCTTGGAGAATCTTGCGTCCTTCTTCTCTGACAGACCAGCTCTATATCAAGGCGAAGCGCATCCGCTCGCTTGAAATCAAGAAAGAATCTTTGGTTGGCGAAGGTATCCGTCCGGAATTCATCGCCCTTATTAATTATGGTATCATAGGACTCATCCAGCTCGAAAAGCCTTTCGTGGATGAAGTGGATATGACACCAGAAGAGGCTATGAAACTATACGACCTCCATGCAAAGGAGGCACTGGAACTGATGCTCAGGAAGAACCATGACTATGATGAGGCATGGCGCTCGATGAGAGTAAGCAGTTATACCGACTTCATACTGACCAAGATTCAGCGCGTAAAGGAAATTGAAGACATCGCAGGCGCTACCCTCGTTTCTGAAGGTATTGATGCCAACTATATGGACATCATCAACTATGCCGTCTTCGGTGCCATCAAGATGAGCGAGAAGTAAAAGAAATCAATGATGAAGAATAAGGCAACTCACATATTAACAAAGATAGCGGTCAATATCGGGCGACTGCTGATGGCAATAACCTTCATTTTCTCAGGATTTGTGAAGGGAATTGACCCATTAGGCACGCAATACAAGATAACCGACTATCTGGAAGCACTGCACATCGAATGGATGTTCCCTGCATGGAGCACATTGCTGATGTCTATCGTGCTGGCGATGTGCGAGTTTGCCATCGGTATCTTCCTGCTCCTTGCCATCCGCCGAAAACTGGTCAGCAAGATTGCGCTGCTCGTGATGAGCGTGATGACGCTGATTACCCTGTGGATTGTCATCGCAGACCCGGTGAAAGATTGCGGCTGCTTCGGTGATGCCATCGTACTCACCAACATGGAGACGTTCGTCAAGAACCTCATCCTCCTTGCCATCGCTATCCTACTCTGGAAGAAACCGTTGGAAATGCCACAGCTGGTATCTAAACCTACCCAGTGGATTGCCATCAACTACACCTTCCTCTTCTCCATCGTGATGAGCATCTGGAGTCTGTGGTATCTTCCGCAATTCGACTTCCGTCCTTATCATATAGGTGTCAACATCGCCAAGGACATGGAGATTCCGAAGGGAGCCAAGCAACCCAAGTTTGATACCACCTTCATCCTGGAGAAGAACGGAGAACGGAAGGAGTTTACGATAGACAACTATCCCGACTCCACCTGGACCTTCATCGACAGCAAGACGGTTCAGACCGAAGAAGGATACGTACCTCCAATCCACGACTTCAGCATAGCTGATGCCAAGACGGGAGAAGACATCACCCAGGAAGTGATTCACGATAAAGGCTACACCTTCCTCCTGGTTTCGCCACATCTGGAATTTGCCGATGACAGCAACTTCGGCAATATCGATGAGATTTACGAATATGCCAACGACCACGGCTACCGGTTTCTCTGCCTCACGGCAAGTACGGAGAAAGCCATCAAGCACTGGCAGGACATAACAGGAGCGGAATATCCCTTCTATGTCACAGACGAGACTACGCTGAAGACGGTAATCCGCAGCAACCCGGGTCTTCTTCTGCTGAAGAACGGAACCATCATCCGGAAATGGAGTCACAATGATTTACCAGACATGGCAGAGCTCGGCGACAAGCCACTGGAGAAAACCGAGATAGGCAAGATGCCGGAAGTAAGTGCCGCCAAGAAGATAGCTGGCATCATCTCCTGGTTCATCATTCCACTGGTACTCCTCACCATTGCCGACCGGCTCTGGGCTTGGGGCGCCTGGATCAGAAAGAAAGAGAATTCGAACAGAATATTATCAACTTTTAAAAAGAAAAGAAAAATGAGAAAGAAAATTGTAGCAGGTAACTGGAAAATGAACATGAACCTGCAGGACGGTGTTGCTCTCGCTAAGGAGATCAACGAGGCATTGGTAGCAGACAAACCAAACTGCGACGTAGTAATCTGTACTCCATTCATCCACTTGGCTTCTGTAGCTCAGGTTTTGGATTCAGAGATTGTAGGTCTTGGTGCAGAGAACTGCGCAGACAAGGCTAAGGGTGCTTTCACTGGTGAGGTTTCAGCAGAGATGGTAAAGAGCACAGGTGCTCAGTATGTTATCCTCGGCCACTCAGAGCGTCGTCAGTACTATGGCGAGACAGCTGAGATCCTGAAGGAGAAGGTAGAGTTGGCTTTGGCTAACGGTTTGAAGGTTATCTTCTGCTGCGGTGAGACTCTCGAGGAGCGCGAGGCTGAGAAGCAGAACGAGGTTGTTAAGGCTGAGTTGGAAGGTTCAGTATTCCACTTGAGCGCTGACGCTTGGAAGAACATCATCCTTGCTTACGAGCCAATCTGGGCTATCGGTACAGGTAAGACTGCTACTTCTGACCAGGCTGAGGAGATGTTGGCATACATCCGCTCTATCGTAGCTGAGAAGTATGGCAACGAGGCTGCTGAGGATACATCAATCCTCTACGGTGGTAGCTGCAAGGCTAGCAACGCTCCTGAGCTCTTCGCTAAGCCAAACATCGACGGTGGTTTGATCGGTGGTGCTTCTTTGAAGGCTGCTGATTTCAAGGGTATCATCGACGCTTGGAAGAAGTAATCTCATAAGGATATTGCATTTACCGAAGGGATGCCTTCTTCGTGAAGCGCATCCCTTCATTCTTCATTACACCTTATTATATATAGAGAGAATCAAAAATAAGGTGCTGCTTTAAAAACAAGACGACAAACATAAAAGGAATAGTCATGAAACAATTCGTCACATTATTGATTATGATCCTCTGCTCAACATTCACAGCTAATGCGCAGAACTACCTGGACCATCTCAAAAAGAAGGAACCGGGAAAGGGTGTTGTAACCGTGAACCAAAGTAAGGCGATTGATGAACTGGTAAACGGCAAACAAGTGCCCCCACAAGACGACAAGACTAAGACTAACCCACAGAAAAAAGAAAAAGAGCCTGAAGCCCAGCACAAGCAGGGTCCTGATTCCCTGAAGAAGACTGAGCCACAGCATCATGAGGCAACCCGAGAGAATGCCCACGTGAACAATGCCCAAAAGGCAGAGAACAAAAACGAAGAAACAGAGACACCTGTAGTGGATATGCGCAAGAAAGTGATGCGCAAAAGCTATAAGGTTACAGGATATAGAGTACAGGCTTTCGCTGGCGGCAATTCACGTAACGACCGTCTGAAAGCAGAACAGACTGGCAATCAGTTGAAAGTTCATTTCCCTGAACAGCCGGTTTATGTTCATTTCTACTCGCCAAGATGGATTTGCCGTATGGGCAACTTCCGCAGCTTAGCTGAAGCCCAGAAGATGCTCGCCAAGGTTCGCTCTCTGGGATACAGACAGGCATGCCTTGTAAAGGGACAGATTACGGTACAGTACTAGTTAATAATTAACAACTCAAGTTTCGCAAGTGGTTTAAGTACGGGCTGAAGGCCCAAAAGCTCCTAGCCCAGGGCATCGCCCTG
>JAJWAL010000202.1:0-2547 GCA_021618535.1 Segatella copri
CCTCGTCTCCCATAGAGGTACCTACGGAATACACCAAGTCTTTGTTCCAGGTAGAACTCATCACTGTAGCCACAGGGAAGTGGGTACAGTAGAACGTCTTGTCGGTATTCTTGCGCTTAGGGTCGATGCGGAGACCTGCAGGACCATCGGCTACAACCGTAGCAGGAATGCCCAGACGCTCAATACCATTCACCTGACCTGCGGCACCCTGTACCAACTGACCCTGGTTACCAATGGTAGCCTCCATCTGGCTCTCATACTTACCCGAAGAACCTACCACCAACTGAATCTTCTCATCGAGGGTCATCGCATTGATGACATCCTGGATAGGAGACACGCCCAACTTTGGGTTCTGTGCTTGCACTACGAAAGTCGCAGAAAAAAGCACACATGAAGAAACTAAAATTTGTTTTATCATTGTCTATACCTTTAACATTTTATTAAACTATTACTTGAAAAAGTTATTCTATCATTTGAAAATCTTCTGTGCGAACTCTGTAAGATACACACGCCAATTACGCCAGATGTGTCCACCCTCCGTCTCCAAATAGGTATATTTATACCCCTTCTCATCGAAGTAGCGACGCAAGTCTGCACTGCTCTTGTAGAGGAAATCAGTCTTGCCCATACCAATCCAATACAACTTTGGCTTGTTCTTAAACAGAGTAGCCAACTGAGTCTTAGCCTCCTCGTTACCCTGCAACTGCTTGTAGAAGTCACTACGGAAATCGCCAGTAGTACCCACATGCAAACCTGCAGAGAAGAGTCCGATGTAATCAAACTTGGTAGGGAAACGACGAGAGATATCGAAAGAATGACCACCGCCCATAGAGAGTCCACAGATGGCACGATGAGCCTTGTCTTTAGCAACCTTGTAGTGGCTCTCCACATAATTCATCACATCAGGGAAACTCTCATCCATGGTGGCAGCTGGCTTGGCACCTTGATAGCCATAGAAAGAAGGAATGTATTGACCTGCCGACCACTCACCTGGAGCAGCCTGGCAATTAGGATTGCCATTGGTCATCACCACGACCATAGGCTTAGCCTTACCTGTGGCAATCAAATTATCAAGAATATGCTGTGCACGTCCTAAAGTAGTCCAGGCATCCTCGTCGCCACCTGCGCCATGGAGCAGATAGAGTACAGGATAATCCTTGCCCTTGTCATAACCTGCTGGAGTATAGACCGTCATACGGCGCTGCATCTTGAGCGTAGGACTATCATACCAAACCTTAGACACATTTCCGTGAGGCACTTCGTTAACGGTATAGAGGTCACCACAATCACCTTTCTTGTCTGAAAGAATGAATATATTGGTTTCAGAGGTAATATCACGAGTGATATACACGCTTCCCGGGTCAACGATCTTCACTCCATCCAAAAGTAAATTGTAAGAATACAACTCAGGTGAAAGCATTTGGCTGGTAAAAGTCCAAACACCCTTTTCATCTTTTGTCATATCAGCTACTCCAGGAGCATCATACTTTCCCATTGGTGTATCAATGGTTTTCGGTGCCAAAAAATCACCAGTAACCTGCACCTTTTGGGCATTAGGAGCCTTCAAGCGGAAAGTTACGGTATGGTTGGCGTTCACCTCAGGTGAGATAACAGGAACATTGTCAAACAATGCCTGCTGAGCAAAACTGCCAAGACTCATCAGCAAGGCAGTTGCTAAGAATGTAATTTTCTTCATTGTTATCAATTTTTTGATAATTGTTAGTCTCATTCTATAGAAGGTCTCCTAAGATTTAGAAGACCTTCCTGGTAATTATTAGAATATTTTTTGTACAAATTCGGTGAGATAGATTCTCCAATTTCGCCAAATATGTCCCCCATCTGTTTCCATATAGGTATATTTGTAGCCCTTGCTATCCAGTTTCTTTCGCAAAGCGGTGTTGTCCTTGTAGAGGAAATCGGAATTACCTATGCCAATCCAGAAGAGCTTTGGCTTGGCAGCAAAGAGGTTAGCCAACTTATCATCCACATTGTCGTAGATATACTCATTGGCACCACCGCTCCTCTGCTCCTTGCCGATGGCTGCGGAGAATAAACCTACATAACCAAAGGTCTTAGGATTGTTGATAGAAATATAGAACGAGTGGAAACCACCCATCGAAAGACCTGCTATGGCACGACCTTGAGTATTGGCGATGGTACGATAGCGACTATCCATGAACTTCACTACCTCAGGGAAAGATGCCTCGAAAGATCCCTCCATGGTCTTAGGCAATCCCAATGTAGGGACTATCAGATTATCCGATGTCTGTCCTGGAGCTGCCTCCTGAGAGATATTGCCATTAGTCATGACAACGATCATTGGCTTCGCCTTGCCTTGCGCAATGAGGTTATCGAGAATTTGCGAAGCACGTCCCAAATCCATCCACGCTTCCTCGTCGCCACCGATACCATGCAAGAGATAAAGCACAGGATATTTCTGCTTGCTGGTCTCGTAACCAGCAGGAGTATATACTGTCATACGACGAGTAAGGCCAGCTTTGGCATCATCATACCAGACCTTTGATACGGTTCCATGCGCTACCTTGT
>JAJWAL010000068.1:0-16819 GCA_021618535.1 Segatella copri
TCTCAAAAGCGAGTGCAAAAGTACTAACTATTTTTCATTCCACCAAATCTTTTCGTGAAAAAGTTGAGATTCTAGTGCATTTTTAACACTTATAAAGACTTTCTGGAGTTTTTCTTACCACTACACTTTATTTTATACATGCATACGCCTGCCTGCATGTGCGGGCGCACACCCGCAAGCGCATTAATAATATTGTACTCATATTCCAAGACCGAAAAGAAATCAGGATTCAACTAGAAAAGTATTATCCGGAGAATATATCTATCAAAGAAGAATATTACTATACGAAGAAGAATATTATCGAAGAAAAGGGAGAAACTCAGAAAAACATTTTGCCAATTAAAAAAAATATAGTACCTTTGCACACGTTTTAACGGATAACAAGATTAATTACATATATTTTAAAACTTTCAAATGAAGGCATTAGCAATTAAGTCGAGTTTGTTTTCCTGTTTAAAGACATACAACAAGAAAACATTCATGTCTGACCTCATGGCAGGTATCATCGTTGGTATCGTAGCCCTGCCTCTGGCCATCGCATTCGGTATCGCTTCTGGCGTGCCCCCTGAAAAGGGTATCATCACCGCCATTGTAGCAGGTCTCATCATCTCCATCTTCGGTGGAAGCAAAGTGCAGATTGGTGGTCCTACGGGAGCATTCATCGTTATCATCTATGGCATTATCCAGAAATATGGCATGGAAGGTTTGACGATTGCGACACTGATGGCAGGTCTGTTCCTGGTTCTCTTCGGACTTCTCCGTCTTGGAACCATCATCAAGTACATCCCTTACCCTATCGTTGTGGGATTTACCAGTGGTATCGCCGTAACCATCTTCACGACCCAGATCAAGGATCTCTTTGGATTGACGTTGACTTCAAATCCTTCTGATTTTCTGGAGAAATGGGGTGTCTACTTCCAAAGCTTTGACACCATAGATCCTTGGTGTGCCCTTATCGGAGTAGTAAGCGTAGTGGTTATCGCCATCACCCCTAAGTTCAGCAAGAAGATTCCGGGCTCTCTTATTGCCATCATCCTGATGACCGTTGTAGCCTTACTGCTCAAGCAGTTTGCCGGTGTAGAGAGTATCGAGACCATCGGCGACCGCTTCTCTATCAGCAACGAACTGCCTGCAGCTCAAGTACCAGCCATGAATTGGGAGACCATCAAGAGTCTTGTATCACCAGCTATTACCATCGCCATCCTGGGAGCCATTGAGAGTTTGCTTTCAGCAACTGTTGCCGATGGTGTAATCAGCGATCATCACGACAGTAACACCGAGTTGGTAGCTCAGGGTTTGGCCAATATCGCCTCTCCCCTCTTTGGCGGTATTCCTGCAACAGGTGCCATTGCCCGCACAATGACCAATATCAATAATGGCGGTAAGACTCCTATTGCAGGCATCATCCACGCCATAGTTCTGCTGCTCATCTTCCTCTTTCTGATGCCTCTTGCCCAGTACATTCCTATGGCATGTCTTGCCGGTGTATTGGTAGTTGTATCTTACGGAATGAGCGGATGGAGAAGTTTCCTGGCATTGATGAAGAATCCGAAGAGCGATGTAACCGTACTTCTGATTACCTTCTTCCTCACCATCATCTTCGATTTGACAGTAGCCATTGAAGTGGGTCTGATTATCGCCTGTCTGCTCTTCATGAAGCGAATGAGCGAAACCACCGACGTGACAGCTATTACCGATGATGAGATTGACTTGAACAAGGAGTTTGACTTCCTCTCAACCAACCTGGAGCACTATACGATTCCGAAGGGCGTAGAGGTATACGAAATCAATGGTCCTTTCTTCTTCGGAGCCGGTAACAAGTTTGAGGAAGTGATGGCAGCTTTCGGTGACCGTCCACTGGTACGTGTCATCCGTATGCGCAAGGTTCCATTTGTTGATTCAACCGGTATCCACAACCTCACCAACCTCTGCGAGATGAGCCAGAAGGAGGACATTCAGGTTGTACTCTCCGGTGTTTGCGAGAAGGTAAACGCCCAGTTGGAAAAGGCTGGTTTCTACAATATTCTTGGCAAGGATAATATCACAGATCACATCAGCAAGGCTCTGAAACGTGCTGAAGAGATTATTGAGAAGAAAACTGTTAATAGTTAATAGTTTACAGTTAACATTTTACTGATTGTAGACCATCAAATAAAAAAGATGCATTGCTGAATAATTCAGTAATGCATCTTTTTTTATTGTCATCAAGTAACTGTTAACTATCAACTATTACAAAACTTTTCCCAGAAACTCCTGTAGTCTTGGCGATTTCGGATGGTTGAATATTTGCTCAGGACTTCCGTCTTCCGTGATATAGCCGTCACTGAAGAAGAGAACACGGTTGGCCACTTCTCTTGCAAATCCCATCTCGTGGGTCACCACCACCATCGTCATTCCGTCGGCAGCAACATCTTTCATCAGCTGCAGCACCTCTCCCACCATCTCCGGATCGAGAGCCGAAGTCGGCTCATCAAAGAGGATTACCTCAGGATTCATCGCTAAGGCACGGGCGATAGCTACGCGCTGTTTCTGTCCGCCCGACAGACTGTCGGGATAACTGTCGGCCTTATCCAGCAATCCGATACGGGTCAGGAGTTCCGTTGCCTTCTCATCAGCCTCTTCCCTTGTCATCTTACCCAATTCTACCGGAGCCAGCATGATGTTGCGGCGTATGGTCATATTAGGGAAGAGATTGAACTGCTGGAATACCATACCCACCCTCTGGCGCATTCGGTTGATATCAACATCGCTTGATGTGATATCCATATCATCAATAAAGATTTTACCCTCGGTAGGTTCTTCCAGAAGGTTGATGGAATGCAGGAAGGTACTCTTGCCACAACCCGACGGACCGATGATGGCAACCACCTCACCTTTCCTCACCGAGGTTGTAATGCCTTTCAGCACCTCGTTGTCGCCGAAGCGTTTACGAAGTCCTTCTATCTTGATTATTTCGTTCATTTTATCCATTGTTTTAAAGCTTTTGCCCTTTCAGGATTTCTCATTTCCTTTCGCTCTTTCTCAGTCTCTTCTCCAGCCTTCTCACTCCTGCGTTCAGTCCGAGAACAAGAACGAGATAGAGACAGGCTACTACGCCCAACGGCATCATCGCTTCGTAAGTAATGCTTCGGATGATGTCGGAACCCTTGGTCAAGTCTACCAGTCCGATATAACCGCTGATAGAGGTTTCCTTGAGCAGAGTGATAAGCTCGTTACCCATAGCCGGAAGCACATTCTTGAAGGCTTGCGGAAGGATGATGAGACGCATCGTCTTGCCATACGAAAGACCAAGACTTCTGCCCGCCTCCATCTGACCATTATCCACCGACATGATGCCCGAGCGGATTACCTCGGCAATATAAGCTGCCGAGTTCAAGCCGAAGGCGATGACAGCCACCAGTATCTTATTGACATCTGCTGATGCAAACACCACATAATAGATGATGAGCAACTGCACCATGGTTGGCGTGCCTCGCATGATGGTAAGGTACAGCTGGCAGAGCATGTTCGGAATCTTCCAGTCGCCCTTACGTTCATGACGTGCACGGACAATAGCTATCAGCGTTCCGAGTATCACGGAAAGGATGATGGCGAAGAAGGTGATGATGAGCGTATTGCCCAAACCCTGCAACAGATACTGATAACGGTTGTCATCTATGAAGCAGGATTTAAACTTATCTATCACTCCCGGCTGGTTACCAGCTGCTTTCACTTCATTGGAATTCACCATGATAACCTGTCGCACATCGGCATAGGAATCTGTAAATCCGATATTCTTCTTCCGTTCAGGAGTAACCGTGATGCCGGCAATACCCGCATCCGCCTTACCAGCCTGTACAGAGGTAATGATGGCATCAAACTCCATATCAAGAATCTCGACATCCACGCCCATCACATCGCCGATGGCATTCGCCACATCCACGTCGATGCCCACAATCTTGCCATTCTGGTAATATTCGAAAGGCTCGAAGGTAGCATTGGTGGCAAAACGGAGACTCGTCTTCAAGCCGAGTTTCTGCAGCGCTTCCGGCCCCACCTTCTTCACGTCATAAGTCTTTGGCGTATAAGCTACGGCTATACCCCGTTCCAGATGGCGGTTGACGATGGAATCGATAACGCCATTCCCTTTCAGGATACGGATGGCATGATTGATGGACTTCTGCAACTCAGCATGATCCTTAGCCACGCAGATGGCAAAAGAGGACGCATCGAAGGTTTCGGGCAGGATACGGAGTGATGGGTTCACCCGTTGGAATGCCTTGGCTGGCGCCTCATCGGTCACCATGCAGTCTATCTTACCTTGCAGGAGTGCCTGGATGGCATCGGCTCCCTTGTTATACCGTTCTACCTTGGTACCGCCTCCTTCCTTTTCCAGCTCCGTAGCTAGTCCGTCGCTAGTGGTACCGAGCTGCACACCAATCACAGCCCCCTTCAAATCAGTCTTGCTTTTGATTTGCCTGTCTGCATCTGACGCTCCCGAACCACACGCCACGAAGAGCACACTCAGGAGTAAAGTCAAGAAGCCCAGCTTAAACTTTCCCGTTTTTCTGTATTTCATCATTCCAGGCATTCGTTTATTGTTGTTTCAAATACTCAGCACACATCTCTGCACATCTTTCTCCGTCTACACCAGCCGATACGATTCCGCCAGCATAACCAGCACCTTCGCCACATGGGAAGAGTCCCTGGATGCGGACATGCTGCAGGGTTTCGCGGTCACGGACGATGCGGACAGGCGATGAGGTTCTCGTCTCCATCGCTATCAGTGTAGCCTCGTTAGTCAGGAAACCATGGGCATTCTTGCCGAAGGTCTTGAAGCCTTCCTGCAGTCGCTTGCTCACGAAAGACGGCATCCAGAAATGCAACGGACTCGAAATCAAGCCTGGAGCATAGCTGCTCTTTGGCAGATCATAACTCAATCGATTGTTCACGAAGTCAGCCATGCGCTGTGCCGGAGCAGTCTGCTTCATGTTGCCCTGCTGCCAGCATTGCTTTTCCACGATTTCCTGGAAGTACATCATCTGGAGTGAAGAGTGAGGAGTGAAGAGTGAAGCATTCTCCTGCGCCTTCATTTCCTGCTGTTCGATGACAGACTGATGTTCCTTCACAAACTGCGCCACATCCTCGGGATGAGTTTCCACCACCATGCCCGAGTTGCTCCAGGCAGTACCGCGGTTGCTCGGACTCATACCGTTCACCACGAGCTGTTCCGGTCCGGTAGCAGCCGGAATCACAAAACCGCCCGGACACATACAGAAGCTATAGACACCTCTGCCATCTACCTGAGTAACGAAGCTATATTCGGCAGCAGGCAGATATTTTCCTCTACCACTCTTATTGTGATACTGAATCTGGTCGATGAGTTGGGAAGGATGTTCCAGACGCACACCTACGGCGATGCCTTTTGCCTCGATATCTATCTTTGCCGAAGCGAGATAGCGGTATACATCGCGGGCACTATGACCTGTTGCCAGGATAACCGGTCCGCGATAAGTTTCCTCAGCACCCGTAGCCAGATTTACGGCTTCTACACCTATCACCCTATCGCCAGCTGCAGCATCAGGTGCCGTCAGCTTACCTTCACTCTCAAGAATCAGACGAATCATCTTGGTCTGGAAATGCACTTCGCCGCCACACTTGATGATGGTGTTGCGCATGTTTTCAATAACGCGTGGCAACTTGTCGGTACCGATATGCGGATGGGCATCTGCCAGGATATTGGTATTGGCACCATGCTGGCAGAATACGTTCAGAATCTTGTCTACACTTCCCCTTTTCTTGCTTCGTGTATAGAGTTTGCCGTCACTATAAGCACCGGCTCCACCTTCACCGAAACAGTAGTTGCTCTCACCATCTACCTTCTGAGTCTTGGTAATGTTAGAGAGGTCCTTCTTGCGTTCGCGCACATCCTTGCCTCGCTCCAGCACGATAGGACGGTATCCCAGTTCTATCAGGCGCAGGGAAGCAAAGAGGCCGCCAGGTCCCTCACCCACAACGATAACACGAGGTCTGCTGCTCACATCCGGATATTCGGTATGGACATACTGGTCGTCCTGCGGAAATTCGTTGATATAAGCACGCACCTTCAGATTGACGAAGATGGTGCGCTGACGGGCATCGATGCTTCTCTTCAAAACCCTCACCTGGTTGAGCGTTCTTACATCCAATCCCTTTTCTTTGGCGAGATAACGCTTGATGCCTTCCTCGCTTGCTGCCTGTTCGGGCAGAATTCTTATCTGATATTCTTGAATCATTATACTTTATACTTTGAGCTTTGAGCTTTATGATTAGTTTTATAAAAGTGACGAGTGACAAGTGACCGATTCCATATTATGGATTTCGCGTTACATTCACAATTCACTTTTCACTTTCACTTTTTCATACTTCCATTGTAGCCAGCACTTCGAGCGTATCCAGCTGATACATGGTGAACTTACCATCTTCCAATGTTGCAAAGGTTGGCGGATTGCCACCCTTCGGGAAGGTGATGCTGCCGGTATTTACGATGGCCTGCCCCTTCTCGTTATGAGAGAGTTCCCAGAGATGGGAGTGTCCATAGATCATAGCCTCGTAAGGTCCCTTCGGCATGTTTTCCTTATTGTATACATGTCCATGGGTCAGAAGATAGCGCTTGCCTCCGTCTACCAGCAAGGCATAGGTCTCCATGATAGGGAAATCGAGGAGCATCTGGTCTACTTCCGCATCGCAGTTGCCACGCACGGCGATAATCTTATCTGCCAGCGCATTCAGTCTTTCTACGATACCCTTAGGATCGATTCCTTCCGGAATGCGGTTGCGGGGACCGTAGTTGATGATATCACCCATGATGCACATCATGTCACAATGTTCAGCCTCGAAGAAATCGAGGACCTTTTCCAGGGCTGGCAAACAGCCGTGGATATCTGAGAATAAAAGATATTTCATTACTTGATTCAAAAAGTATTAATACTCACCCTCAACCCATTTTTTACCAGATTCAGTATATTTCATCCAAATAACCAAACCGACACCAATGATTGCTGCTATTGCAAAAAGTATTGTCAACATTTCCATAATTATTTCTTTTTTAATTCTACTTTTAATAAATAATTGCCTGCATAAGCAAAACATGCAGCAGCGATTACTGCGCATCCCATGCAAACATAGTTAGTTACTCCCATTGCCTCACCTGTAAACAGTGGCGACAATGCACCAATTCCAATACCGCTGCATACCATCTTTGAAAGACCAAAGAAATACTCAGCCAGCATCTCATTTCGTTTGAAATTGCGTTCAACGAGTTGATTTTTACTATTTACTTCTGTAACCATATTGCTAATGCTTTGAATTACATCGGCAAAATTAAGCAAATAATCCGAAACACCCAAACATTTCAACGTTTTTTATATATATAATAAGGTATAAGGAAGAGGAAGAGCCTGTAATTATCTACTAAAATAGCTTTTTTATCTACAATATGCTACTTTTTTGTTAAAATCCTTGGCAGTTTGATATATTATTCGTACTTTTGCCCACAAGTTCTGCTTCGGCCCCGGTCGTTTCGGGGGAGGCATTACATTACCAACGTAAAATTCAAGAACATATGAAAGTATTAAAATTCGGCGGAACATCGGTTGGTTCCGTAAAAAGCATCCTCAGCTTGAAACGTATCGTTGAAAACGAGGCTAAGAAACAGAGTGTAGTGGTTGTCGTGAGCGCGCTTGGCGGTATCACGGACAAACTCTTGCAAACCTCTCAACTTGCCCTCCAGGGTGATGAACAGTGGAAAGTAGAATTCGAAGCCATGGTTGATCGCCACCACAAGATGATAGACACCATCATCACCGACACAACAGACAGAGAAAACTTATTCAAATCGGTTGATGCCCTCTTCGAGCAGTTGAAGAGCATCTATTTTGGTGTGTACCTCATCCACGACCTCAGCGAGAAAACGCAGGATGCCATCGTGAGTTATGGTGAAAGACTCAGTTCCAAGATTGTTGCCACATTGATTCGTGGAGCCAAATGGTTCGACTCCCGCAACTTCATCAAGACTGAGCGCAAGAACGGCAAAGGCAAGCATGTACTCGACAGCGAGCTGACCAACAAACTGGTAAAAGAAGCCTTTGCAGAAATTCCACGCATATCTCTCGTTCCGGGTTTTATCAGCCGTGACAAGAACACAGACCGCACCACCAACCTTGGCCGTGGCGGTAGCGACTACACAGCAGCCATCATAGCAGCTGCCCTCGATGCAGAAGTGCTCGAAATCTGGACTGATGTAGACGGTTTCATGACCGCCGACCCACGTGTCATCAAATCAGCTTATACCATCAACGAACTGAGTTACGTTGAGGCGATGGAGCTTTGCAACTTTGGTGCAAAGGTCATCTACCCTCCAACCATCTACCCGGTTTGTGTCAAGAATATTCCTATCAAGGTTAAGAACACCTTCAACCCAGATGCTCCGGGCACCATCATCAAGAACAAGATAGATGGCGACCAGAAGCCTATCAAGGGTATCTCTTCTATCAACGGTACAGCGCTCATCACCGTAACCGGTCTTTCCATGGTCGGTGTGATTGGTGTAAACCGCCGTATCTTCACCGCTCTTGCCAACGAGGGCATCTCTGTGTTCATGGTGTCACAGGCATCATCTGAGAACTCTACCTCTATCGGTGTGCGCGAGCAGGATGTAGAAGAGGCTGTAAAGGTATTGAACAATGAGTTCCACAACGAGATTGCCGATGGTGCCATGTTCCCAATGCACGCAGAGAAGGGCTTGGCCACTATCGCCATCGTGGGTGAAAATATGAAGCATGCAGCCGGTATCGCCGGTAAGCTCTTCGGAACCCTCGGCCGTAGCGGTGTTTCCGTCATCGCCTGTGCACAGGGTGCTTCAGAAACCAACATCTCGTTCGTAGTGAAGAGCGATTATCTGAGAAAGTCACTCAACGTGCTCCACGACAGTTTCTTCCTTTCAGAATACAAGGTGCTGAACCTCTTCATCTGCGGTGTGGGTACCGTGGGCGGAAAGCTCATCGAGCAGATCAAGAACCAGTATGCCGACCTCATGGAGCGCAGCAAGCTGAAGCTCAACGTGGTGGGTATCGCTTCTTCCAAGAACGCCATCTTCAACCGCGATGGTATTGATCTCGAGAACTACAGCGAGGAACTGAAGAAATCAGACCCAAGCACTCCAGAGGTTCTGCGCGATACCATCCTGGCGATGAACATCTTCAACAGCGTGTTTGTAGACTGTACTGCCAGCAAGGATGTGGCCGCCCTCTACCAGAGTCTGCTGGAGCACAACGTAAGCATTATCGCAGCCAACAAGATAGCTGCATCAAGCGAATATGAGAACTACGAGAAACTGAAGAAGACTGCCATCCAGCGTGGTGTAGTATTCCGTTTCGAGACCAACGTAGGTGCCGGTCTTCCTATCATCGGAACCATCAACGATCTCCGCAACTCCGGAGATAAAATCCTTAAGATTGAGGCAGTTCTCTCAGGTACGCTCAACTTTATCTTTAACGCCATCTCCAGCGTCGTCCCATTCTCTGAGACCGTGAGACTGGCTAAGGAGAAGGGCTACAGCGAGCCTGATCCACGTATCGACCTGAGCGGTATGGACGTGATTCGCAAGCTGGTGATTCTCTCCCGCGAGGCAGGTTACCGCGTAGAGCAGGAAGATGTAGAGAAGAACCTCTTCGTGCCAGACAAATACTTCAAGGGATCGCTCGACAACTTCTGGAAGAAACTTCCTGAGCTCGATGCCGATTTCGAGGCTAAGCGCAAGGCGCTCGATGTAGAGCACAAACGCTGGCGCTTCGTTGCTACCCTGGATGGCGGCAAGACAAGCGTAGGTTTGCAGGCTGTCGGTCCAGAGCATCCGTTCTACAATCTGGAAGGTTCCAACAACATCGTGCTGCTCACCACCGAGCGCTATAAGGAATACCCTATGATGATTCAGGGCTATGGTGCCGGAGCCAGCGTAACTGCTGCCGGTGTATTCGCCAACATCATGAGTATCGCTAACATTTAATAATTTTAATGTTGAATGTTGAATGTTGAATGTTGAGTTGGCCTACGGACAAGAGCAGACTTGCTTTTCATTTAACACTTAACACTTAACACTTAACATTAAATTGAGATGAAACATATTATCATTCTTGGCGACGGAATGGCTGACCACCCAGTGGAAAGACTGGGTGGAAAGACACTCCTGCAATACGCCAACAAACCCTATATGGATATGCTTGCCAAGAAGGGCAAGACAGGAAGACTCGTTACCGTGCCAGATGGATTCCATCCGGGTTCTGAGGTAGCCAACAGCTCTATCATGGGCTATGACCAGAACGAGGTTTACGAAGGACGCGGACCGCTCGAGGCTGCCAGCATCGGCTATGAACTGGAGCCTACCGACCTTGCCCTGCGCTGCAACATCATCAATGTGCAGGACGGCAAGATTATCACCCACAACGGTGGTAACCTGGAAACGGAAGATGCGGATGTGCTCATCAAGTATCTCAACGATACCCTCGGCAAGAAATATCCTGATGTCAAGTTTGTTACCGGCATCCAGTATCGCCATCTTCTGGTGGTGAAGCACGGAAACAAGCATATCGACTGTGCCCCACCTCATGATCATCCCAACGAGGAATGGCACAAGCTGATGGTGAAACCTATCTTGCCGGAGATTGGAGGCGAAGAGGGACACATCTGCCGTCGTGATACAGCCGACCTTCTGAACCAGCTGATTCTCGAGAGTCAGGAACTCCTGGAGAACCATCCTTTCAATGTGGCGCGCAAGGAGCGTGGCGAACGAATGGCCAATCTTATCTGGCCTTGGGGCGGTGGTTACCGTCCACACATGCTCACCCTCTCTCAGATGTATCCACAGATCAAGAAGGGTTCTGTGATTTCTGCCGTAGACCTGATTCGAGGCATCGGCCATTACGCCGGTCTGCGCAACATCATCGTTGAGGGCGCTACCGGTCTTGCCAATACCAACTATGAGGGCAAGGCAGCCGCAGCTATCCAGGCATTGAAGGATGGCGACGACTTCGTTTATGTTCACGTAGAGGCGAGCGACGAGGCAGGTCATGATGGCGATCTGGAACTGAAGCTGAAGACCATCGAGAACCTCGACCAGCGACTCATCAAGCCTATCTTCGATGAGGTAAGCACCTGGGACGAGCCGGTATGCATCGCAGTTCTCCCGGACCATCCTACTCCGGTAGAGATTCGTACCCACGTAAAGGAGCCTGTGCCTTTCATCATCTATTACCCTGGCATTGAGCCGGATAGCGTAGAGAAGTATGACGAGGTAAGCTGCGTGAGTGGCGGTTACGGCATGCTGCAGCTGCAGGAATTCATGAATGCCTTCATGGCGATCAATTAAAATCAACGGCTTCATGATAGCCCCCAAAGCTAATCATAAAGTTCAATGTTCAAATCTCAAAGTTAAAAGTAAAAAATGAAATATTATTCAACAAATAAGAAAGCACCCATCGCCGACCTTCACAAGGCGGTAGTTAAAGGTCTGGCAGAAGACCGTGGCCTCTATATGCCAGAAATCATCAAGAAGTTGCCACAGGATTTCTTCGACAACATCGAGAAACTCTCCTTCCAGGAGATTGCCTACAAGGTAGCTGATGCCTTCTTTGGCGAGGACGTTGATGCCGAGTCATTGAAGAAGATTGTATACGATACCCTGGCATTCGACTGCCCTGTAGTCGAGGTAGAGCCAAACATCTACTCTCTCGAGCTGTTCCATGGTCCTACCCTCGCCTTCAAGGATGTGGGTGCGCGCTTCATGGCCCGTCTCCTGCAGTACTTCGTACGTCAGGAGGGCAAGGAAGAGGTGAATGTGCTCGTAGCTACATCGGGCGATACCGGTTCGGCTGTTGCCAACGGTTTCCTCGGCGTTGACGGCATCCATGTTTACGTGCTCTATCCTAAGGGCAAGGTGAGCAAGATTCAGGAGAGTCAGTTCACTACCCTCGGCCAGAACATCACAGCCCTCGAGGTAGATGGCGTATTCGACGACTGCCAGGCACTGGTGAAGTCTGCGTTCATGGACGAGGAGCTCAACAAGCACATGAAGCTCACCTCAGCCAACTCTATCAACGTAGCCCGCTTCCTGCCTCAGGCATTCTATTATTTCAATGCCTATGCCCGCATGAAGGAGAAGGGTCTCGCCGACAAGCTGGTTATCTGCGTACCTAGCGGCAACTTCGGCAATATCACAGCCGGACTCTTCGGTCATGAGATGGGATTGCCTATCCACCGCTTCATCGCAGCCAACAACGCCAACGATATCTTCTACGAGTATCTGCAGACAGGCAAGTACAATCCACAGCCTAGCAAGCAGACCATCGCCAATGCCATGGACGTAGGCGACCCATCAAACTTTGCCCGCATCTACGACCTCTACAAGGGCGATCACGATGCCATCGCTGCCTACATCGGTGGTGCTACATACAAGGACGAGCAGATTGCAGAAACCATGAAGCAGTGCTACAATGAAACCAAGTATGTGCTTGACCCTCACGGAGCTTGCGGCTATCGCGCCCTGAAGGAGCAGTTGAAGCCAGGTGAGGTTGGCGTGTTCCTCGAGACCGCTCATCCAGCCAAGTTCAAGGAGAAGGTAGACAGCATCCTTGACAGCGACATTGAGATTCCTGCCCGCCTTGCAGAATTCATGAAGGGTGAGAAGAAGAGCATCCAGATGACCAAGGATTTCGCATCATTCAAGAACTACTTGATGAACGAATAAACCATACATACGGAAAAGCCTTTCTCTTTCTCAGGGGGAAGGCTTTTCCCGTTAAAATAAACTCAGACTCAGATTTGTCAGGACAGATGAGTCTTGAATTTTATAACAACAGAAAACGGGAAAAATTTATGAAGATTGTTATTCTAGACGGCTATGCCGCAAACCCGGGAGATTTGGATTATCATCTTCTGGAGAAACTGGGCGAGGTGGTAGTTTATCCTCGCACATCAGATGCAGAGAAAGTGGAACGTGCCAAGGATGCCGACATCATCCTTCTGAACAAGGTGCAGATAGATGCAGAGACGCTGGCGCAGCTTCCTAAACTGAAATACATCGGTATCCAGGCTACCGGTTTCAACGTGGTAGACATCGAGGCTGCCAGGAAACAGGGCATCATCGTAACCAATATTCCTGCCTACAGCACCGACAGCGTGGCGCAGATGACCTTTGCCCTCATCCTTGCCGTAACCAACCGCGTAGAGCATTACACCCAGGAGAACCGCAACGAGCGCTGGGCTTACAATAAGGATTTCTGTTATTGGGATACCCCACTGATGGAACTTGCCGGCAAGACCCTGGGTATCATGGGACTGGGCAATATCGGCATGAAAGTTGCCAACATCGCCCGCCAGTTTGGCATGAACATCTGTGCCTGCACCAGCAAGAATTCGAGCAATCTGCCTGAGTGGATCCAGAAGGTGAGCAAGGAGGGTTTGCTTGCCACGAGCGATATTCTCTCGCTCCATTGTCCGCTTTCTGATGACACCTATCATTTCATCAATAAGGAGAGTCTGGAGAAGATGAAGGATACCGCCATCCTGGTTAATACGGGTCGCGGTCTGCTGGTAGATGAGGAGGCCGTAGCTGCTGCCCTCCACGAAGGCAGTCTGGGTGCCTACTGTGCCGATGTGATGGCTCAGGAGCCGCCATCAAAGGAGAATCCGCTCTTTGGCGAGCCTAATGCCTACCTCACCCCTCATATTGCCTGGGCCACCTACGAGGCTCGCGAGCGCCTGAACAAGCAGGTAGCCGCCAACGTAAAGGCATTTCTCGAGGGCAATCCGATTAATGTCGTGAATAAGTAACAGAACTTCCGCAAGTAAAACATCGTATAACAAAGAAAGCGTTTCTGGTTCATCTCTTCGAACTAGAAACGCTTTTTTATATGCAATTAGATGCGCTTTTTCACCAAAACATAGATGATGACGGGAGCGCCGAACAGCGGGGTGACGGCATTCAGGGGGATGATGCCACCGTCCGACGGAAGGGTGCAGAAGAGATTGCAGAGAAGGGCTATGGCTGCACCCATCAGCATCGTGACGGGCAACAGACGGCGATGATTCTCCGTGCCGATGATGAGGCGGGCGATATGCGGCGTTGCCAGGCCGATGAAGGCGATGGGACCGCAGAAGGCGGTAACCACAGCCGTAAGAAGACCGGTGATGATGAGCAGAACGATGCGCAGGCGCCTGATGTTGAAACCCAGATTCTCGGCATACTGCTCGCCTAACAGCATGGCGTTCAGTGGTTTTACAAGGAGCAGAGACGCAGCCAGGGCAATGAGGGCTAACGGGATGAAGAACATCATCTGCTGGCTCGAAACATTGCCAAAACTGCCCATGCCCCAAACCATATACGATTTCACGCCCTCTGCCGTACTGAAGAAATTGAGCAATGAGATGGCGCTGCTGGCAAGATAGCCCACCATCAGTCCGATGATGAGCAGTACCGTATGGCTGCGCACAATGGCAGAAAAGAAGGTGATGATGCCCATCACCACCATAGCCCCTATAAAGGCTGCGATGAGGATAGCCAGGAAACCGCCGATGGCATAGTTGCCGGCATCGCCCAGAAATCCTACCCCTAAATCATCCAGGGCAATATTGCCGCCAAAGGCAAGCATCACAATGGCTACCGCCAGTCCGGCTCCGCTACTGATACCGAATACGTCAGGACCCGCCAGAGGATTGCGGAAGGCTGTCTGCAGGAGCAAGCCACTCGTGGCGAGGGCTGCGCCCGAAAGCAAAGCGGCAATCGCCGCCGGCAGTCGCGATTCCAACAGAATATAGCGGTAGGTTTCGTCAGTCTGAGAGCCCGAAATAATCGCCCCCACGTCCTGCCATGGGATGTTTACACTCCCCCATGCCAGGTTGGCGAAAAACAGTATGATAATGGCGATTGCCCCTAAAACGATGGTTTTCATTCACTAAAACTATTTCTTGTAAAATCTCTGATTAAAGCCCTATTTCTTATAGAATCTCAATTTGCCGAACCGCTCGCCATGAGCCAGGATGATGAACTCTCTGAGCAGCAGTTCGGGATGGAAACTCATAAGCTCGAAATAAGGTACCGTAGAGGTATCCACCTGATAGATATTACCCCGGCTGAAGGCAGCAAGAGCCTTGTAACCGTCATACTCCTGAAGCAGTTGAGCCTGCGACAAAGGAGCACCACCGAAATACTTGAATGCCCATACGTCCACCTGCTTTCCCTTCGCCAGGATTTGCTCCGGACTCATCGCCAGACTTCCGCTGTGTTCATCGTCCTCGAAGATATAACGGGCGTTGGCATCCTTCAGCAGAATACCGATAGTACTCTGACCTCCAGGCACATACCATACGTTGCCCGTCTTTCTTTCGGTCAGGATGGAGAGGCCCTTCGGATACCCGGCTGCCTCAGCTTTCAGCTTCAGATATTCCTTTTCTATCTTCGCAAAGAGCGAATCTGCCTTTGGTTCGCAAGATGCAGCAAGAGCGGTCTTCGGTGCATTCCCGTCTTTTTTAAAGAGCATGCCGTAGAATTTCATCCATTCCGCCCTGCCCAATGGCGAAGACTCCATATAGTCGGCAGCCTCGATGATGGGGATATGCAGTTTGTCGAGCTTGCCATATCCTCCGCTGTTTTCGAAAGGCGAAAGGAGGATGGCTTCGGGTTTCAGGGCGATGATGCGCTCGATATCGGGTGCCATGCTCGAACCGCAATCCACGATGGAATTTCGGGCAGCAGCATTTCCTGCAGAAACATTTCCTGCAGAAGCTTTTCCGGCAGCAGCATTTCCTGCAGAAGCAGCCCTCTTCTTTACATCCGGAATATTGATATAATCGAGGTCGCAGACACCACGGATGGCCTGCTGGCAGCCCATTTCGTACATCAGCTGGCAATGGGGAGCGATGAAAACGGCACTTCTCTCCACCGGTGTGCGCACGGTATCGGTAGTGCATCTCGCCCCCGTGCTGCGCCTTCTGGCAAGCATCGCCACCGTCTTATCCCCCTCCTTTCCCTTCGGAATCAGGATGTAGCGATGCAGAATCGTTCCCGCCTTCCAGGGGTTGGCGATGATAGCCTCAGCATACTGATAATCAATGCCTTCTGCTTCATCGGAAGTCTCTTCCCCATCGCCATGCTTCACGATGGTAAGCAACTTGGCGTACTTCATCTCCAGGGTATCGCCAGCCTCCGCATCAGCAGCAGCCGTCTTTCCTCCCTGGCATGCCGCCATCAGCAGGGCCGCCGTAGCCCCACACAAAAGAATATACAGTTTCTTCATAATCTTACAAAATATGTGTGCAAAGATACGAAGAAATCTCCATTTTCCGTTTGTTTTCTCGAATATTCTTTGTACTTTTGCCCTCAAATTTAACTAACGCTACAATTTAATAAGTCAAAATGAAGAAGATTATCTGGGGCATAGCCCTTTTATTCAGTACGGAGGGGAGCATTCGGTAAAAAAAAAGTTTCATTGCGTAAAAACATGATGATTTTTACGCAATGAAACTTCTACGAAGCCGAGAGGACAGACCTCGCCCACCAAGATGCCGCCCAGACGAAGCGTGAAGGGACCATTGCCCGTATCAGTAGCACATCCTGCGCCCGAAGTACGCTGCAGAGCGAGTCACGTCACCGCTTAGCGATCATCTGCTACAAAAGTATAAAGAATCCCAGAGATGGCAAAGTGGCAAATCCCCAAAAGATGACAGGGAAAAATCAAATAACATTCATGAGAATGCTGCCCCTCAAAAAGTAGACACAGAAAGGTGGAAAACTGATGGAAAATGATTA
>JAJWAL010000203.1:0-2542 GCA_021618535.1 Segatella copri
ACAAACGCATAGACGAGGTATTTCGCAGATTGGATGAGGGCAATGCAAAGCCGAAACAAGGTGTGTTCTACAATGGTCAAATTTATGATGCCTATACTTTCGTGTCCGGCTTGATTAAGAGCGCGAAGAAACGTATTGTCCTTATCGACAACTATGTTGACGAGACTGTACTGACATTGCTCGATAAAAGAGACAATAACGTGTCTGCAATCATCTACACTCAGCAGATAAGCCGTCAGTTCCAACTCGACATAGACCGTCATAATGCTCAATATGCACCGATTGATGTTGAAACATTCCGTTTATCACATGACCGCTTCCTTTGTATAGACGATGATGTGTATCATATAGGAGCATCCATTAAGGACTTGGGCAAGAAGTGGTTTGGTTTCTCCAAGATGGAGATACTTACACCAGATGAATTGGTGGAAAGAATCAACAGGGGATAAGAAAAAATCAGAGTTTCTATTGAGTATGGAAGAACTTTTCAGATATTATTTGAGGAATATTATTATTCTTCGTATCGGTACAGGCTTACGCTATCTATGGCTACGCTTTGTAAGGCATCGCAAGATTTCTTACCGAACCCTTTATGAAGGTAGTAAATCGAAGAAAACATCAGAATTATCTAATTTTGAGAATGAAATGTCAAATCGGGCATGGGGATGTGGCTTTATTCTTTTTGTGATATTCTTAATTATATTTTTACGCAGATTTTTATAATAGACATACAAAAAAAATGATTATGCAACAGACATTGTTTATCGTAATACTAGCCGTTGCCATTGCTTTCGTTTTGGCGTACAGGTGGAAGAAAAAGGCAGAAAACAAAATGGACAATATGAGCCTTAATTATAAAAGCAAGCAGCAAATATTCTTTCTAACAAAAGCTGATATAGTCAAGATGATGACTGTTGTTGAAAGAAAAATTCCTATAAAATATGCCCTAATTGGAGCATTTAAACAGGAGACGATAAGAAGAGAAAATACCATATCAAATTTTTCTATATGAATTCACTATGTTTATGTGTAAAAGAATAAAATTTTGGCTTTGCAAACTTCTCTATTCCCATAGAAAAAAGTCTTGTTGCATTTCCTTTTCATCAAAAGGTTTCAAGGTGATAACTCTCTATCGGATTTTTGAGGGATGCCAAGTAGAAGATAAACCAATTATCTTTCTTCCTGCTACAGCATCCGAGGAAGAATTGGCCAATGCGATATTTTTCTGTTTGGGTAAAAGTAGTATGGTCATACGAACTTCAATAAATTCCACATCCGCTTATCTGAAGTTTATTAAAGAACGTTCGTTGAAAAGTTACTATCAACAATCCGTGGCTTGCATAGTAAAGTTGAATGTTCAAACAGGCATAATTCATTTAGAACTTTGGCAACAAGCTGATGATGGTAGAGGAATGACTCCTTGTCATGAACAGAGCCTTATGGCATTTGATGTAAAAGGCAATAGTCAACTTCTCGCCAAGTATGTCATGGAAATCTTAAGTGAAAGATTAGCTTTGAAAAAGGATAAGGTAACTATGGAATAAATAATAAGAATTGTAGCAAGAGAATAAACAAATGGATTCTGATAGTCTTGGCGATAAACATAGGTTTGCTGTGTTTTACAATATATGCATTTAGGCAGTACCAGCATCGGCAGGAAATTGTTAAGTTCGCACATTAATATTATTTCTTGTTGCCATAATGCGAATCGTCTAATTACGGCAAAAATACGCTAAATACCTGATACAACAAAAACTTTTTTCGATTTTAACATAAAAAATACCACTTTTTTCAACCTTTTTTCCCGAATCCCTGCAAATCGCACAAATCGCATAGTTGGGGGTTCGGGAATGTTGTATCTTTGTATCGTCAATCAGAGAGGTTGATGCAGCAACGGTCTCGGCGGAGACACAGACTGCTTTTACTAAAACTAAATTTTTAAAAGTATGATTCTCATCAAGTTAGCGAAGAACAAGAACAAGACAATCAAGGAAGCGTATGGCAAGTATTATGCGCGACCAGTAGTAACAGAAACCATCGGTATCGATGAACTCGCCGAACACATGGCGAGCCACAACACCCCGTTCTCGAAGGGTGCCATCAAGGGCCTTCTCACCGATATGGTGAGCTGTGTGAAGGAGCTCGTGCTCCAGAACAAGGCAGTGAAGATAGACAACCTTGCCATCTTCTCCATCGGCATCATCAACAAGATGGGAGCCGCCAGCATCAAGGAGTGGAGCCTCGCCAAGTTTGTAGAAGGCTACCGCCTCAGAGCACGTGCTACCGGCAAGCTCAGCAACACCCAGCTCTCTCTCGATGCCAACGCCAAGAACGCCATGGATCTCCTCAACTCTAGCGAGAGCGCTGCAGGCGATACCACCACTGGCGATACCACACAGGGCAGCGGAACCACTGGGGGCGGCGGTACATCACAAGGCGGCAGTACCGACGGAACAGGCGACAACGGAGACGGCCTGGAGTAGTGAACCGTCTCTCAAATATGCGAAACGACAGAAGAAGGAAGGAGTGAACTGACCGGCGA
>JAJWAL010000204.1:0-2514 GCA_021618535.1 Segatella copri
CATTCAACATTGAATTAGATGTTAAGAAAGAAAACTTTTCAAAATAAAGTAGCGGCTAGCCGCTACTCTTTACCTATTACTGCAACCCTTGCCACGCTGGTTTGGGTTGCAGTAGGTTTATTGGTATCCAATATCTGGGTAGAATTTGCTTTCACAGCCATGTCTACCCTGCTGATGGTGGAACTGAACAACCGTAATGCCCTGATGCGTACCTACAGCCGAATGGTATCCTGCAGTTTTCTGGCATTAATGACGATGGCAGGACTCCCCCAACTCTCTTTAAAAAGCAGTATTGTGACGATGTGTTTCATCGCCTTTTATCTCATTATCTGGAATTGCTATCAGGATAAACGCTCTACAGGCTGGACTTTCTACGCCTTTGCCTGCATCGGTCTGGCATCGATGGTTTTCGTGCAGATAGGCTATTTCATGCCTATACTGTGGATCATGATGATGGTGTTTACCCTCTCGTTTAGCGTAAAGACATTCTTTGCATCCCTGGTAGGTCTCATCGTGCCCTATTGGTTTGCAGCCGGTTATTTCTTCTATACCGACAACATACAGGAGTTGGTTGATCACTTCTGTGAATTCATCAACTACAGCGAACTCTTTGATTATTCGCAGGTTACCGACCATCAGGTACTGAATCTGAGTTTTGTTACCCTGCTCACCATCATCGGTTCCATCCACTTCATACGCACCAGCTACGGCGACAAGATACGCACCCGCATGATCTACGAAACGTTTATCATGATATCGGTTGCCTGCATCATCTTCATCGTCCTCCAGCCTCGACATATACAGGAACTGGGCGGCATCCTGATTGTGAATACAGCACCGCTTATCGCCCATTTCATCACATTCACCAGAGGTAAGTTTACCAACATCTCCTTCATTCTGCTGCTCATCATGCTGGTACTTATCATGGCTTACAACATACTCGTACCAGAGAGCATATTACTATGAGTTGGATTATCAGTTTCTTAATCGACTGGGGCTATTGGGGCATGCTTGCTGCAGCTTTTCTGGCAGGTTCTTTCTTCCCATTCAGCAGCGAGGCAGTAATGGCAGGCTTGCAGACAGCTGGACTAGAGCCTCTCCCCCTCGTTATCTACGGTAGCATCGGCAATGTGCTTGGTTCCATGTTCAACTATGGTGTGGGCAGAATGGGTAAGATGGAATGGATAGAGAAATACCTGCATGTGAAGAAAAAAAGTCTGGATAAGGCTGAACGTTTCATGGCAGGCAGAGGCGCCTGGATGGGATTCTTCGCCTTTCTCCCACTATTGGGAAGTGCCATCACCATCGTTTTAGGCTTGACAAGAGCCAATATTCCGATTTCGATACTCAGTATCACCATCGGAAAAGTACTAAGATATGTTTTATTGGTCTATGGACTGAGTTTTATCGTTTAATTATGAAGAGATTTTTATACCTTATTATAATATGCGCCCTAATGGTTGGCTGCAAAAGCAACCAGCAAAAGGCTGGCATGGCTGAAAGTAATGCCAAGCCTACTGTAACCGTTACCATCCCTCCCTACCAATATTTCGTAGATAAGATTGCCGGAGACAAGGTAGATGTCAACGTAATGGTATCGAATGGTAACAATCCAGAGACTTACGAGCCATACGCCCAGCAGATGATGGAACTTTCGAAGAGTGCCCTCTATCTGAAAGTGGGCAGCATCGGCTTTGAGCAGACCTGGATGAAGAAGCTGCAGGACAACGCCCCTGACATGAAGGTGATAGATACCTCCACAGGCATCACGCCTGCCAAGACACCAGGCGGCAATACCGACCCGCATGTATGGATGAGTTGCAAAAACGCCCGCATCATCTCCAGCAACATCTTCAAGGCACTCTGCAATCTGGAGCCGAAGAACAAGGCATTCTTTGAGAAGAACTATCTGTCGCTGCTGAAGATCATCGACAAGCGAGACAGCATCATCAGAAAGAGTTTCAAGGATAATCCGGAGATGGTTCGCAAGTTCGTCATCTATCACCCTATCCTCACCTACTTTGCCCGTGATTACCAGCTGGAGCAGCTTGCCATAGAGGAAGAAGGCAGGGAGCCGAGTGCTGCCCAGCTGAAGAGCCTCATCGAGAGAGCAAGAAAAGAGAAGATCAAATATTGCCTCATACAGGCAGAATTTGCCAACCGCAACACCACAACCTTCATCAACGAAAGCCACACCAAACCAATGGATATCAATCCATTGCAGGGCGACTGGAACTGGGCGATGCAGGAAGCGGCTGCAGCGGTACAGGGCAAGAAAATCGTTGTTGGGAAGTAAAAACTACAATAATATGACTCCAATCATAAAAATCGAGCATCTTTCTGCTGGCTATGAAGGCAAGGAGGTGCTCCACGACATCAACCTCACCGTCTACAAAGACGATTATCTTGGCATCATCGGTCCCAACGGTGGTGGCAAGACAACGCTCATGCGCCTCATTCTGGGACTGATGAAACCCACAGACGGCAGCATCCGCTTTTATAAAGACGGGGAGG
>JAJWAL010000069.1:0-16525 GCA_021618535.1 Segatella copri
TAGCCTTCATTCTTACCTCCAAGTAATCTGTGATGAGGTGCGAACGACCTTCTGCATCGGGAGTCCACGAGCCTCCACCGACAAGCAATCCCTGCAAGAACTTCTGCACCTTTTCCCAAGTGATAGTTCCTTTTGCGGTGTCATCGTTTATCTTTGAGATGAAGTGCTTACTTCCCTCTGTCGCAACCTGATTCTTGACCTGGGTAGTTGTCAAGCCTGCACCTGTTCCGCCATTTCCACTTTGGAGCGACGATATCTGTTGCTGAATTTTCTGGATAGTTCCAACCTCCTTATCCTCGCGAAGAGTTATATCGTAGGTAGGAATCTTACCATCTTCTTCCTTGATTGTGAGCTGATCTATGGATATTACACCGCCAATTCTGAGGTCAGTATCCTCAAACTCCATCAAGTCTCCGGCTTTGAGCGTATCATGAAGACTCTTGATAACTCCTGTAGTATCCTTTTCAGCAAGATCATGCTGTCTTGCCATGAAAATCTCATCAACCTTAGGCTGATAGACGTACCTTGTGTAGTCGTTCTTGTCAATGAATGCTATGGCGTATTTAAGGAGCTTCAGAGACGCAGCATTGACATACGAATCAGGAAGTGTGATGCCGGTAAGAACGAAATGGTCGCCTTTCTTGATAGGGTAGTCCTTGTATGGAAACCAAAGCTCAAGAGCGTCATCCTTTACTCTTTCAATAGTAAGCCTCCATCTTCCATCAATCTTGGTTGAGGATGCTACCTTGAATGTTCGTCCGCCACACATACCATCCTTCATCGAGATGGAGAAGTCGTCATCCTTTAAGTCGTTGATATCAAAGTCGATAGCCTTTTTAAGATAGATATCAACATTCTTTACGGTTTCATTATCGCCAAATCTTCCGTCATCATCAGGAGCCACACCCTTATCAATCTCATCAACACGTACGCCACCGATTTCCATCTCCTCGATAGTAGGGTAGATTTCAATAACTCCATTCGTCTTATCATCGGTATCGAAGAACTGCGATGCAGAACGAAGACCAATCTGCTCGATGTTGATAGAATCGATGTATGGCCTGTGCGGATCTGTGGAGAATTTATGCTGTCTCCCGGTAGGATTCACGTACTTCTTCTCTTCATCCGTGAGTGTGTTATAGAAATCACTCAGCGATACATGAGGGAATCCAGGCAACATAAGTCTGTTGATGGACATGTTGTTCGGAAGATTCTTTGCGTACTCCTTCATGGATGAAGGAACATTTTTCTTGTTGAGGCCCGATGTGATATACATCTTTGTATTTCCGGCCTTGACCTGCGCAATAAACGCATCAAGCTTCTCCTTTGACTCCTCATCTCCGGTGTCAGTCTGTGTTCCCTTCAGCTCAGAATAGAATCTACATTTTTTAGAGCCGTATCCCTGTGTTACATAACCGGTAATCTCAGTCTTGAAATCAAATGTAACCTTAAGTACCCAACCGGAAGACTGCTCGCCAGTTTCTGGAGAAACAATATACTTTCTCGGATTCTTGAAATATGTCTCTATATAATCGAGGTCCAGTTCAAGTTCAACATTCGTGCTGGCTCCGACGACTTTCGTGATGTTCGCCACGTACTTGACACCGAGGTCAGCATAGTAGTGGGAAGGAAGATTCTTCTCGGAACCATAGGCTCTCAATCTCGTAACGACACTCTGGTCGGAATCAGCGTTCTGAACAATCTCATATAATCCATTACCGAGGCCATACTTGAAGATATGGCTTGCCTGTATTCCGGTAGTACCGACATAGATGTTTCTTCCTCTGACGATGAAGTTTATGTCCCACTTCTCGTTCACAAGCGCAAGGGCTTGCCAACAGGTCTGCGAATCCACTGTAATGGACATCGATTCGATGACGTTATCGTCGGTTTTCTCTCCATAAACCGACAACCACTCACTTTCAAGGGCTCCACGCTGAACGGAACGGTCCTTGTTTCGGGAGTAAATCTTCCAAAGACCTGCACCAATCTGCTCGTTTAAGCATGCCTGGATTCTGTCTAGCAAATCATCCAAAGTCTGTACATAGAATGGAAATTTCGGTAGGGCAGTGTAGTGAAGCTCGTTATCGTTCAATACCACATCGAGGAACTCTGCCCTGGCAAGCTCATCCTGCAATGCATTGAACTTTACGCTGTCATATACAAAGCCCTCTCCATATGTGTCGGGTCTGGCCTGCTTATCCTTGCCCGGCTCGTAGTTGAGCTCAAACCGCTCGCCACGATAGACAATATAGTCGCCTATCTGAAAGTTGATAGGCACTTCATGCTTGAAATTGATAGTCACGAAGCACTCACCCATCCAAGAATCGGAGTATTCCAATCCATGAACGGTTATCTGCTCTCCGTTAACGTCTGTCAGCTTCGAGCCATCCTTATGATAAATATTCCAAGTACTCATGTGTCTTTATCCTAAATTTGAAATACTGCCCTGTGCGTCCATGATTGGCTTTATGTCAGTAACAGGGTCGTTAAACTTGAAAGTGATAGAGAGAACTAGTAAGTCCTCGTTATCCGGATCTCTATATAGGTTTGGATCAATATCCTTAAGTCTTACATGCTGTCTTCCGATTCTATTGAAGCCGCAATACATCTTCATCATGCCTGACTTGCGGATGTAATCAATAAAAGCCTTACATTTCTCGTTAGCGCCGAAAGCCTCGCCGTGGAACATAAACTTAACCTTATTCTCGTATGCCGCCATATAAAGTCCATCCTTTCCGATATATTCGTCATCACCATGCTCATCGTGCCACTCCCTTTTCGGTGGTTCCTTGACAGAATCACAAGGCTTGAACGGACTCTCGCTAACGTACATACCGAAGTCGGCGATGGAGTCCTTCACCTCGTTCCCATCGCCTTCCTTCTGCATGTATATCCTGAAATAATCTTTCATACCTAAATCAACTATTTATAAATGCAAATATACAAAATATTGCATAAATATGCAAGTAATATACGTATAAATATGCGTTAATTGAACTTAAAGTCGTGTCTATCCCTAACATTGACTGGTCCGGTAGCTTTCACGACTGTTCCTCCGTATTGGTAGACGAAGCACTTTGCAGTATCTTCGCATTCAACATGAAGCTCTGCACCATCTAACAGATTAACAAACACCCTGGAGAATCCCTTAACCTTCAGGTAAAGTGAAGAGTTGTGCCTTACGTATATCTCTCCACTGTCCATCCAGTCATAGTTGATGTTTGCTACGCACTCTCCATTGAGGATGACAATCTTTGGGTTTTGCAGGTCAACGTTCTCGTCAACATACACACCATGATCATGAATGACATCACCAAAGTACTTCTTCATATCCTTGGTCGAAGGCCAGTTCTTTCCGATACAGAAGTCGATACCCTTAACAAACTTCTCGACCATCTCATGCTTGGATGAGTTGTCATGCCACTCGGCGGTCCACTGAGCGCAAAGACCCAGTGAAACCGCCTCGTTCTTCATTCTGTCTGATAAATTTCTTTTTTCAAACATAATTATTTCATTTTTAAAGATTTCGTACCATTGATAACTCTGTTGAAGTTATCGTTATACTCAATGAAAATTTTCTCGATTCTCTCTGCTGCATCTGCATTGCGCAAGGTATTCCGAGCAATAAGGTTGAGCTGCGTGAGCTGAGATTTTGAAATCTCGCTCATCTCAGGAAGGAACTTGCCCTGCATTTCCCTAATTACAGAGACATCAAGTCTAATCGCGTTAAGATAGGATGCAAAAAGATCACCTGTCTCCTCGGTAATGCCTTTTATCGAGTTGGTCAAAGAGGAACTTCCGTTTTCTCTCAAATCAAGTCCCTTTTCCTTTAGAGCATCGAAGATACCGGTTAACTGAGGAACTACATTTTCGCCTACTTGGTAGAGCTTGTCCGCAAAATCGTCCATGTCGGTCTCATCAAGTTTACCCTTTTCATCAAGGATACCTGTAAGCCATTCGAGAGGTTTTTCAAGTGCCTTCTCCATGATTTTCTGAGATACAATATTCTTCGTAACTTCGCGAACCATTTCCTTGACCTTATTCTTGTAAGCCTCAACCGCATCTTCCCCCTTAGTCCATGCGCTCACAACAGTATCAGTCAGTTGATTTCCCCAGCTCTTCATATCGATAGAGTAAACGTCTTTAAGGAAGTCCTGTGCGAACGTCTTAATCTGCAACTGCATCTCCTTGATTTGCTGGTCGTAGTCAGCAATCTTATCCTTGTCCGTCTTTTTCTTATCCTCCTCAGCTTGTCTCTGCTTTCTCAACTCGTCTTCCTGAGCGTGGAGTAGGGCGAGCTGATCTGCGTATGCGGAAGGATTCGTCTCTGTCTTCATTACAGCGTCATAAGTCTCCTTGCTGTAGTGACTGAAGTTGTGACCTCCAAAGAAATTCTTTCCAATATCGGTCTTAGAAAAAGCATCCCAAGCCTTATAGTCATTCTTGACATCGTTGAGCTTTTTATTCGCATCGGAAGACCTATTGTAAGAATAGATTCCACCGAGTGTCTTTTCAATAACGGAACTGATATTGCTAGATAGGTTCTTCAATTCATTCAGCTGTCTCTCTGCAAGCTTTATCTGCCTGTCGAGCTTGGCATCATGAGCCTTTGCAAACGCCTTAATAGGAGAGGTAAATATGCCAGTGACACCGGCAAGGATTCCACCAACGTTGCCGGACTCCGCGCTTGTTACCACCTTTGACAGTGAACTTGACATGCCGGAGAATGTCTCGAAGAACGCAGAAGCGTCCTGCCATCCATCAGACTCAGTGTCAGCTCCGAGAAGGGAAGCAGTCTCTTTGATGTCATTGAATGCTTCACTCATTCCCTGGACATTCTGGTCGATAATACTTACTACGTTAGCAAACTTATCAAGAGACTCCTTTGCTTTTGTTCCATCCTTAAACAGAATCTCAGCAGCTTTCATCATAGCCTTTCCGCTGGCAATCATGCTGTCACCACGCCCGATCAAGTTTTCGTCTCCCATTTTGAGACCAAGTTCACGAACCTTCTTTCCTTCAGCAATTTTACTTGCTGCGATGGTCATCTGCTCGCTGGCATCAGAAATCTTCTGCTCGGCCATTCCCTTCAGACCACCATTGAGGAAAGTCTTCTTTGGACTCGTCAGCTTCGATAACTGCTCATCAAGCTGCTTGATTTCCTTGGCGTACTCTCTAGCATCAATGGCTCCGCTTTGTAGAGCCTCATTGATATTCTGCCTGATTCTTGCTCCGATAGTCTGAGCCTTATCCATACCGAGAGACACGATGGCTCCGTAGAAGTTGAGATAATCAGAAGAGTTCTTGAACTTGTCAAGTTTAACCTGACCAATCTCCTTGTCTCTCTGAATCTCATATCTCGCCTTGATGCCAGGATCATTCGTCTTGCTGATAAGCTCGTTGTATCTCTCCCTTATCTTCAAGATTTTATCCTCATAATCTTCTGTCTTCTCAATGATGTCGGCGGCATCTTGCAAAGACTTAACATAATTACCACGGAGGAGTTCTGTAATTTTTTTCCACTCTTCGTACTGATTTGGTAGCTTAAGCTTTTCCTTAGCTTCTCCGTCAGTCATGCTGAGAGAATCCTGAAGATTGAATATCTCATGGTAGTGAGCGTAATACTCGTCCATAAGAGATTGAGTCTTGTCATCCATCTGGAAAGCGTCAATCCATGCGGACTCAGCAAAGAACTTGCTGCCTGTCTTTTCGAGAAGGCTCTTGTACAAATCCCAACGTTCTGACAGCTTGTTCATGGACTCATTGAAGTCAGCTGCCTTTCTCTCGTACTCCTTCTTGTCTTTCTCATCGAAGAGCCACTCAGCAACCTCACGATAGATTGAAGTCTGGAACTTCTTTCTCTCGGTGGTGTTTATACTGAATCCTCCAATGAGAGAATGGACAGCCTTCTGATAGTCGTCAAGATTAAGACCGGTAACCTCTGGGAAGAGATTGTAAGTCTTCTTCTTTGCCTCTTCATCAGACATTATGCTCTTGTACTTCTGGTACATCTGCCTTGCAGACTTAAGACTGCTTAGACGCTCCTGTAAACGCTTGAGCTCTATATCTTCTTTGCGACCTGAATTCCCGTTTCTTCCTTTCGGAACCTTATTGGACTTTTTGTCTTGCGGATAGAATTTATAGCCGAGACCTTCCCATGCCGCCTGATTCAAGCTATTGTAGCTTTCCCAAGCCTCATCTCGAAGTGCCTTAGATATCTTGCCGCGTTTAAACTTGTTCTCGCGGTTCTTATACTCGTTGTACCTGTTCTGCAACTCTGTTTGCAGGTTATTATCCGTATTGTAGTCGGAAGTTTCGTCAAGATAAGAATCGAGCATAGTCGCCTGTGTTTCTACCCTCGCTTTACTCTTTCCTGTCTTGGATAAATTTCTGCGGACTCTTTGCTGCATAGGCGTCTTTGGTTTCTCGACCTTGCCGCCACCTGCTTTCTTTGGCTGTTTTGCACCAGCCTCCTGATAGAAGATAGACTTCAAGTACTCACGAATCTGAGGAACATTCACCTTGCACGCATCGAGCATTCTTTCTATCATGCTCGCAAAGCGTGAAGAATTCCTGTTGCACCACTTCGAGAAATCTACACCGAACAGGTTGAATGACTTCTTAAGGAAGTTAATGATTCTAGGAATATTTTTCTTGGCGATATCATTTATCTGATCACTAACCTTGTTGGCCCTTATTCCTATTTTGTAAATGCTATTTGCAATATCATTGCTTCCGTTACTTGACTTCAAAACGAAAGAATCCCAGTTTGCGCCTCCTCTTTCTGCAAGAATACGAATCTTCTCATCGAGAGACATGGCTCTTTCCTCTGGCTTCAAGAACTGATTAGCAACGCTATCCATTCTCGACTTAGTATCTTCGTCAAGTCCAGATAAAAGCGTCTGGTACTTGATAACCGCCTCGTTGAGGTCTTCGACAGCATCCTCTATCGTGTCTGCAAAAGGATTACCGGAACCCCAACCACCTGAAGCTCCAAGTGCTCCAGCAACAACATCCGAGTCGTTTGCTTCCTGCTGTGAGTTATCACGAGCGGCAACTATTCCCTTATTGAGAATATCATACTGCTCGTTAAGATTCTTCGCCCTTGCAATTTGATCTTCTATAGTTTGGGTATAATCTCCGCTATTTTGAAGGAGTTCCTTCATCGAGTTTACCCGCTGCTGCAAGTCAGCACTGTTTGTAGGCTTCTCGTTCGCGAGTTCATCCTCGTAGCTCTTCTTTTTGTTGTATGCAGAATCCCTGAATCCCTTCGCATTCTCGGAAATTCTATCCATATCACTGCTATAGCTGGAGAATATCTGAACAGCTGCCCCGATAGCAAGTCCCCACCATCCGCCAAGCATCGTAAAGAGGGATTTGATTCCTCCACCTATCTTAGAGATACCCATATTCATTACGGCGGCAAATCGTGTTCCTCCGAGTATAATCTGCTCCTGTCTTGCTGTAATCTGTCCCATCACCGCAAGCTGACTAACAAGCTCTTTGGTTATAAGACCTTCCTTGACCGCTTTTTGCATTTGAAGAACAGACATCTTCCCTTCAAGTGCAAGACGAGACATAGCATTCGCCCTTGAAGCGGTATCAGACAGCAAGTATGCCCTTGCCTGTACATTCTGTAACGCCTTCTGTTGAGTAATCTTACCTTCTGTGACAAGTTGCTGCTGTTCGATAGCGTAAGTCCTCAGCTGAGCGTTCATCTGCTGAGTGTAGTTCTTGTTTATTGAGCCTAACCCGAGCTTACCGGAAGCCATCAGTCCGAGTTTCCTTGCAGCAAATATAGCTCCGAAAGAAAGCATAGCAGGGGACAGTTTATCAAGAGCTAATACTAAGTCTGTTACTCGGTTGATAATAAACGAGAACGTACCGCCTATGACATTCTTTCCTTCTGCAAATTTACCGAGCATAATATCCCACGCGTCGATAAACTTATTCCAGCGACCAAGCAGTGTTTCGGACAACACGAGCTGCATATTGTAGAACTGACCACCCTCATCAGTCATTTTCCACAGTACCTTCTGAACATCCTCGAAGCTTACCTGCCTTCCAGATATCATCTTCTTGACGTCTGCTTGGGTGTAATTCTTGCGCCCGTTCTTGCCTTCAGAATTATATAATTCCGTTATCTTCTGCAAGAGAGGAAGACCAGCGTAAGCAAACTGGCGCAACTCCTTACCATCGAGCCAAGAACGAGCCTTTACCTGGCCGAATGCCAAACCCAATCGTCCGAAGTCTACACCAAGACCAGATGCAATATCCGCAAGTCGTTTTGTGGTATCATACAAGTCATTTGCTTCGACTCCGAATGCAGCCAGCTGCTTTACATCTCGGTTCAGCTCTCCAAACTTGAATGGAGACTGCAACGCAAGCTGCTGTGTCTGAGCGAACAGCTCGTCAGCCTTCTGTACATCACCAAGGATGGAGCGTAACGCAACATGCTGCTGAACAATCTCACCACCGGTCTGTACGATTGAATTAAAGAATTGCTGTGCGCCATAGACAATACCTCCCTGCAAGAAGAGAGATTTGATGTCTCCGACTATGGATTGCATCTTCTTCGCTTCAGCGTTTGCTCCGGCGAATGCTGCTGCGAGATCGTTTCGTGCCTTTGCGGCAGACTGAGCAATTTCCTGCTGACGCTTCTGCTCAATTTCAATACCGCGCTGCGCCTCTCGATTAGCTTCTCTTTGAGCATCGGCAACTCTATTTGCAAGCTGAACCTCCCGTTGGTCGCCAACGTTTGTAATTAATCCAAGTGCTGTAGAATCTCTGCTTCCAAGCCTTTGTAATATTGACTTTAGATAATTGAATTGATTTTCAATATCTTTTATTTTAGTCTCAATCTGAGTTGTATCTACCTGTAACTTAACGGAATTTCCATACTCCTTGCGAAGCCTTACCAACACGTCATCGAGTCTTTCCATTCTTCGAGTAGAAATTTCTATCTCTCTTTGGCGTTGTCTTTCTGCCGCAGCGTCGTCACGCTTTGCTTTGGCGGCATCTCTTGTAGCCTGAGCTTCTGCTTTCCTGTTAGCTTTATCTTGTGCAGAGTTTAAATCCCTTTGTGCCTGGGTAGCATTTGCAAGGCTTGATGAAAGTCTGTTCACTTCCTCCGCATACGACGAATAGGAAGGCCTACCACCCTTACCCATAAGGGAAATATTGGCATCCTCTATTCTTCTTTTGAGCTCGGTTGCTTCCGAAAGAGCTTTTTCTAAAGCACTTGTATTTACTCCAAGCTCTAGGCCTCTCATGTCGGCGCGTTCGCCTCTACCGATTACAAGCGACATCTTAGCATAGAGCCTAGACATTCTTTCAGTATCGGCTTCTATGCGTCTGGCTTCGGCGGCAGATTGTCTCTTCCTTTCATCAGAGGCTTGCTTTTCTGCCTTTCTCTTGGCCTCCTGCAATGCCATGTAGCGCTTTGCATAATCAGACAAAGCTTTAAGTTCCGCATCATTATCCTTGGCGCTCAACTTTGAAGCTGCCGCAAACTCTCTCTCCTGCGCAATGACTTTTCCCTTCTCTCGTCCGTATGCCTGTGTTGCGGCGGCGGCTTTCGTCATTTCTACAGCAACATCGGAAAGAAGGTTCTTCATCTGCGCAGCATCGGTGAGGATTGATTTGTTTCCAGATGCCGCCTGTAATCTGGCAAGTATCTTGTCAAGCTCGGTAATACTTCCACCAAGCATGTTAGTATTGTAACCCTTCAAGGATCCCTCTGCCATAAGGTCTCGCATCCTAGCGAGCTTTTCGGTTACTCTTGCAATGTCAGCTTCAACCTTTGCTGCTCCACCGGAAAAGGCAGAAAGAGGGTTCTCCTTTTTGAACTGATCAGTAATCTGTTTTACATCACGGAATGTCATTTGGAGAACCTTGGCGTAATCCTGCAAAACCTTTGCGCTATCTACGCCGCCACCTCCGCCGCCTTGTGCTTTATTCTGCAATCTGAAAAGCTGATTATTGATATTCTCAAGCATCAGCTCGGCTTCCCTAAGTTTCGAGGTATCAACATTAGGATTCAGTGAGCGCAGCTCTGAAATCTTACTGCGCTCTATATTTATTCTTTGAAGCATATCGAGATAGGAGAGAGCGTTTTTAACCGCTAACTGCAAATCTTTAGCCTCATCGCTTTTATCGTTTTTCTTGAGTTTGGAAATCCTTCTGTTTATCTCATTGAGAACATCTGCAAACTCTTTGGCTTTTTCTGCTTGCTCCTTAAATCCAGACTTTTTTGTCCCGAATCCCTGGAGGGCACGAAGAAGCGCGTTCGCAGCATCATCACCAGTCTTAAGCTTGTCAATGATTTTCTGCAACTCCTTGGAGGTATTATCCTTGACACCAAGTTGGAACCACAAGTCACCTAAATTTCCACCTGCCATATCCTGAATATTTTTAAATTAGAGTTTATTGTTTAAGTAATCTGCAAGACTTATCTTCTTGCCAACGATGCTTCCCTCATTCTTCTTTTTCTCCATCCACCTGTCGTAGAGGTCATCCATCTCCTTCTTGGTATGCTTCTTCGGACCGCCTTCCTTCTTGGTCTTTGGATAGACGACAAGAGGCTGGTCTGCAACCATTAGGTCAATCTGTGCTGATGAATAGCCCCACCAGTAGTCGTAGGCTGCAATGAAGTACTTGCGCTGAAAGAGGAAACCGAACTTCTCCGCTAGTGAGAAGGCTGCTCCCCAGCTGGTTCTGCTTGGATAGCTTTTGCTTCGCTCCTCGTCATCGTCATCATCACGTCCGTCATCCCGGTCGCTAATATGGTAGCCAGTGAGAATGCGTTCGATGGAATTTTTTTTTTAGAAACATCGAGGACTCTCAGCACCTCGGCCACGTCCACATCCTTGATGTAGTAGAGCCAACGCCAGTAGATCCAATACAGGAATCGAATCTTCCAGATGTTGTTGAGGAGAATGCAGACACAAATCTTGACGTTGCGCTTCCATTCGTTCTTCTCCTTTGACCTGATGTGGGAACACCTGCTCATGGTTCCCTTGCGAAGCCAGCCGATCTTGTGCTTCTTTCCACGGAACACGAACTCGGTAGGCTCGTCGTGCAGCACGCTGTCAAGCAACTCCTGCAAGTCCACTGAAGGCTGCTCTATTTTCTTTTCTTCTGCCATGATTGTATGCTATTAAATGAAGAAGGGCGGCACGGCTGTTGATTAGCCTGCCGCCCAACGGTTTGTTATCCTGAATCTAATTACCTAAAGAAGCCTTTACTTGATTAACCGCCAATGCCTGGTTCACCAGCAGCTGGAGCCTTAGTAAGCCAAGCGATGCTGCGCTTACCTGCACCCTCGATAGAACCTGAGAACTTAAACGCAACTGGCTCAGTACCGGAGTTGTCCCACTGCAATGTAGCGTAGAGAGCGATGTTGGTAATAACCATGAGGTTCTCCTTCTCGTCGTCAACAATAACGATAGTACCCTTGATCTTGAACTTCTTAGGCTCAACAGCGATACCTGTAAAGCCGGTAGTAGCGTCGAGGGTAGCGTCACCTGTACCCTTCAGAGTAACCTTGGTCAGCTCTGTGATAGCATCCTCGCCGAACATAATTGTCAGCAAGTCCTTTGCCTTTGAAGGAACAACGAACTCTACATTGAAGTCGCCGAGCTCAGCTGTGGTTGCCCAGTCGCCTGCAAGACCGATAACCTTGTAGTGGTTGATGGTTGGGTCATCCATAGTCGCCTTCAGCGAGTCAACGGTAACCGGAAGCTCAACCTCTGGGGTGATGTCAACTGTAGCCTTGCTCAAATCGGTAATAGCCTTTGAGTAGAGCAGAGTCTTAGGACCATTGAAAATGTCCTTCATCTTGTCAATAGTTGTCATAGCCATAATCTAAAATATTTTAAATTGTTATACCTGAATACTTATTTCGTACGTAACCTTCCCTGTATGATCGTCACGGAAAAACCTGCGCCGTCGTCTGTCTGTAGCGTTATACGAGGATTTGAAACAATGAGATTTTTTGTGGAGATTGGAAATCTGTCCATAATCTCCTGGACTTTCTCGTCAACGCTAGATACATCAAATGTGTTTGGATTTCTTGCTGAAGCTTTATCGCGCACATACAATTCGATTTGAGCTGTAGTGGTGAAATCGTTGTAAACTCCACTTGAGTTCATCTCATTGTTATAGATACTAGATGGGAAGTATACCACGATATAGCTGTTGATTTTCGTATCAACTGCTTTTGGTCGGCTACGGGAGTAGAGCTTGTCGCAAATTCCCTTCATTGCATTACCGACATCGAAATATAGAGTCTTAATACTAACCATATCTTACATCGTTCTAAAGTATCTAACCAAATATTCTCTAAGAGAGGTAATCACGTCGTGACCTCTCTTCACCTCGACAAACTTAGCGTAATCCACACCGGCAACAAGGAGCATCTGCCATGTAGCATCGTACTTTCCTTTGTTGTGCTCCCTTGAAACAAGTTCATCCCACGCCGCGTTTGGACCATATTCGCCACCTTCTCCATATTCACCCTTGTAAGGTCTCCTTCCGCTATCCTTAAATGAGAACGAACTGCGATAATACTTATCGAGGTTGTATCTCTCTCCAGCAGCAAGGGTTACTCGGGTTGGCTCTGGACCAGGAGCGTAATGAATCGACTGCAAGGAGCCATTGTAATATGTGCCGATGGCGGTTGACTTATACAAGTTACCTGTTACGTCATCATAGTTTCGAGACTTGTCAGCAGCCTTCATTGTCATCTCAGCTGCGTGATCCATCTTCTGCTGCATCTTTGCTACAGCCATCTGACGGATTTTCTTCTCGACCTGTAAAAACTGACCTGATAAACTTGCCATAACTTAAACCCTTGTATAGTCCCAATAAACGACTGTCCTATTGTTATCCGGCTCACAGTCCTTAACCATACCTACTTCTGTGTTGTTACCGACAGTGGAGTAGATGGTGTCGCCATCGAGAGGACATCTGTCAGCATCCCATTCGTCATATCTGACAGGAATCGATGCCTTCCTCTTGTTCTGGTCGACATTCTTGTCTCCCTCTGTAGTGGTATCGGTGTAGCTGCGGCCTTCGCCATAGTAGAGGATGATTTCCTTGTCCTCACCAACTGGAGCGTCATCATCGGCGAACGGGTCATCAGGGTCGGCTTTTCCGACGACCTTCCTCACGATCTTGATGATGTGAGGGTATCTTGGGTTTCTGATGTTTTCCTTTTCCATACGCCTTATTTGATGATGTGAGGGAGAGGTTCTCCCCAAGGAGAATAATTCGCCCTCTTTACTCCGTGGGAGGTCACCCGGAAGGTGGACTTCTTCTTGAGCATCGAATCAGGCTCCAGCTCCGCATAGATAGCGTTAGCCTCTGCCTTCATCTCGCTCCTGTCGTTATCCGACATATCATAGCCACCTCCCGAATGAGTCCATCCGTTATCGGAATCGGAGGTGTTGTTCACCTTGCTCGGACCAAGAACAAACCATTTCAGCATGTCGGCATAGGCAAGTCTCACCTTGTCCTTGTCGCAGGCTTCGAGGTCAATACCATTTTCAAGCTCCCTGTCGTGCATGATGCCCAACAGAGCCTTCATCGGCATCTCGAACTTCACCTTATTAATAAGATAGTCGTTCACAGTGTAAATGTTCATCTCCGAATCCATAGTCATACAATCTAGTTACGTTAAAGAATTAACCCTTCTGGGTAATGTCGATAATCCAACGGTAAGGAGCATCGAGCATAGCAGGAACAGAAGCGAGGAACAAGTCTGTTTTGAACTCCTGGAACATACCGTTTGCGGTAACCATGTTACGGAGCAGACCGAGACCGTTGTTTGTCTGTGCCCAAGCTACATCCACGAGCTTATTGCCGAGAGTATCGAAGATTCGCTTGTCGAGAATCTCCTTGCGCATGAAACGCAATGGCTTACCAGCAGGGCGAAGAACGACTGTTCCGTCTGCCCAACCACGAATCTCGGTAACTGTTCCGTCGAAGCGCTTGTTGTGCTCAACCTCATCGACAATCTCGATAGGAGAAAGACCATTGAGGTCAACAACAGACTTCAGGAACATTGCGTTGTTCGGACCGTAGTTCTGCAATACTGCCACAAAGTTAGCGTTCGCCCAGCTCTTGTACAGCTCGGCAATCTGCTTGTTCTTCAAGAAGACGTTGTTGTAGTCGTTCTTGGTCATCTGCCATACGAGAGGTACACTGCGGTACTCAATATGACTGTTGCGCCAATCCTCCTCAAACTTACGCATCTGTTCGAGCAAGTCGCAGTTCGCGTCGTTCCAAGCAAGCTTGCCTGCCTTCTTGAAGTTCTCGGCTGGAACCTTTGCGTCATACAGAGGCTCCTGGATGCCGCGACCGATCTTGTCGTAGTCGATGACACCCTTAGAACTCAACTGTGCTGACATGTATGTCATGGTCATGTCAAGAGAGTCATACAATACCTGAACCTTGTCGAGATAAGCATCAACCAGGTCTGCATCGTTGCCGAACTCATCCTGGAGAAGCTTCATCTTGTGATAACGCTCTGTCGCAGTCTCACGGAAGCCATCAGCAGCGAAGTCTGGGATTGAAGCGGTATACCACTCAATACCCTCGTGGTCGTTCTGATAGCCCTCGCCGAGAGGAGCACGGAGGTTCATCAAGGTTGCAGGGTTCAAAGTGCGAAGACGAACCTTGAAGGTTGCGTCGCCATTATTAGATGTAGGGGTGAGGTTTGGATCAATGTCACCCTGTGTCAGATACCAGCCGTTGTTACAGCGCAATACGCCGTCACGATTGACGAACTTCTGAAGGTAAGTATTGTTACCCTTACCAGTGAAGAACTTCGCAAGCTGCTCGACACCAATATCAATTTTTGCCATAATCCTGAATCAATCTTTTTACGTTAGACAATAGGTTAAATGTGCCAGAACTCTGGGTAGAGTGACTTGTTCATCGCCTTAACGGCAGGAGGAACAGGACCCATGCGGTCAAGCCACATAACGCAGTCTGGATTCAACATACAGAAGTTGTTGTTGTTGCGAGGCTGATGATACTTGTCTCCACCGGCATTGAAATAAGGAAAATCGTTGTCGCTCGGAGCGAAGCAGTTAGGGTTAGTCACCATCGGCAATACCGAAGCACCTGCGCTAGCAGCCTCAACCAATACGTCACCGACCTTCAATGCGCCGAGAGCAGCAGAGAGAGTAAGCTTCCAAACATCACCTGCGGTGTCGTCGGTAGTAGCCTCAACAGCAGAAACAGTCACACCCTTTGCCTTAGTCTTGAAGTCCTTCTGGCCGATCATGATGTTGTCGCCTGGGAATGGAATGTGAACGAAGCCGTTGCGAACGATGTAGATTTCTGTATCGGTCTCAGCGGTTGTAGCCTTTGCTACACCGTAAGCCTTCAGAATCTTGAATGTTGCGCCAGGACCGTCGTTGCCAGCTGTAAAACCAAGGTCGTGCTCAATCAAGTCACCGGCATAAATCTTAGCCTGACCCTTGAACGGATTGACGAGCTTGCCACCAATAGGTGGGTGAACGAAGGCATTCTTAATGAGTGCCTCAAGACCGGCAAACACATATCGGGTTCCGCCGACCTTACCTTCTGTCTGAATGATGGTTGCACCGTGGTTCAGCATACCACGAGTACCCATCTGTTCCATGTAGGAAATAGAAGTGTTGTCCATAATCTTTTTACCTTTTTAAAATTGTTATCCTGAAATTACTTCTTGTCTCCACCGCCGAATCTCTTCTTTCGACGCTCGGCCACTTCTTCCATAAACTTGTCATCATCTGTGGACGTGCCTCCGCTAGACGTGCGACTGCCTTTTGCAGGAATACCGTTTTCACCGGTAGCCTCCTTGTACTCTGCGGTGTAGATCTTCTCAGCCTTAGAAACCAGGTCGTCGATGTTGACATCTTCGTCCGGAATCTCCAGCTTTGCGATTGCAGCATTGAGGAAGTAGTTCTTTATTTCAAGGTTTGCCTTGTCGAACTTATCCTTCAAACCTGCCTTTACAGACTCGATGGTTGCCTTCCTTGCAGCCTTCTTGTCTCTTTCTGCGTTAGCCTTTTCGAGAGCTTCAAGTTTCTCAAGCAGCTTGGAGTATTTGTCGTCAGGATCGTCACCCTTTTTAGCCTCCTTGCGCTTACGCTCCTCTTCCTCTTCCTTCTTCTTGCGTTCAGCTTCCTCCTTGCTCTTCTTTACCTCGTCAGAGATATTCTTGTGCAAGTTGCCGTTGATACGCTTCAGACGGTTTGCTAACTTGGTAACCAACTTGGAATTTGCTTCCTCGTCATCACCGAAATCTTCCAAAACATCATCAAGTTCCTCATCGATGGTCTTTTGGCTAAGTTCTTTGAACTTGGTGGTATCAACCTCCTTGTTCACTAATGCTAAGAGTTCCTCTCTTGTCATGTTGTTTTTTGATTAAAAATGTTATCCCGAAAGTGGTCCCTCCACCTCGAAAACGTATAAATATACCTTTTATTTTGCAAATATATGAATAAATATGCAATTATCAAAGAAAAAT
>JAJWAL010000070.1:0-14098 GCA_021618535.1 Segatella copri
TAATGCTGCAAAGTAACAAAAAGTTTTTTGAAAAATGAATTTATTTATGTTAAAAATGTATGAAATCTGAAAATATATTCGTTTTTATGGAGATATTTCCGGTTTTTTAGGTATCTTTGCTGCCTGTTACCTCACCGCGTTAAGGTGAACATATATAATATATAGGTATACTTGAATAATTAATATTAGTATGAGAAAACATTTGCTCTTGCTGGCTGCCCTCCTCATGATTGGACTGGGCGCTACGGCACAGAAAAAGAAGTCGCAGACTTCCGGTAACAAGCAGTATCAGGTGTATGCTGTGGGTTTCTATAATCAGGAGAACCTCTTTGATACCTGCCATGATGCCGGTAAGAATGATTACGAGTATCTCCCTGCTAAGGGATGGAATGGTATGAAATATACCAATAAACTCAAGAATATGTCGCGTGCACTTGCCGACATGGGTACCGATGTGCTGCCTAACGTGGGCTGTGCCTTCATCGGTCTGTCTGAGGTTGAGAATGCCAACGTGCTGAAAGATCTCACCGCACAGCCGCCTCTCAAGGCAAGAAACATGCAGTTCTGCCATATCGAGGGCCCCGATAAGCGAGGCATCGATTGTGCGCTGCTCTATAATCCGGCACTCTTCACGGTGAAGAACACCCGATTGGTGCCTTATGTACAGGAACTCGCCAAGGATTCAGCCTACAAGACCCGTGGTTTCCTCACCGTTCGCGGTGAACTGGCAGGCGAGGATGTGGCGGTTATCGTATGCCACTGGCCAAGCCGTTTCTCCGTTTCGTTCTATCGCGAGAGCGGAGCACGCCAGACTAAGGCTGTAAAAGACAGTTTGCTGAAGTTGAACCCGACGATGAAGGTGTTCGTGATGGGTGATATGAACGATGATCCTACCAACGCCAGCATGCACAAGGTGCTGAAGGCGAAGGCTGAAATCAGCGAGGTGGGTGCCGATGATATGTACAATCCATGGTACAACATCCTGGCTAAGGAAGGCAAGGGAACCCTGTTCTACAGCGGTTCATGGAATCTCTTCGACCAGATTGTCATCACGCCTAATCTCCTGAACAGGGATAGTAAAAACAAGGACTACAGTTCTCTGAAGTTCTGGAAGAACCACATCTTCCGCCGCGATTACCTCATCCAGCAGGAGGGTCAGTACAAGGGTGCTCCTTTGCGTACCAAGGCGGGTGGCAGATGGCTCAACGGCTACAGCGATCACCTGCCGGTAGTGATGTACCTGGTGAAGGAAAAAAAGTAGAAATGGTTGAGAATCATCCTTTTGAGCCGTGGCTGCCCGAAAATGCACGGCTGCTGATGCTCGGCACGTTTCCGCCTGCAGAGAAGCGGTGGTGCATGCCCTGGTATTATCCCAACTTCCAGAATGATATGTGGAGGATATTCGGGATTATCTACTTCCAGGATAAGTTCCATTTCGTGGATGTAGAGAAGAAGACCTACCGCCTCGATGCTATTAAGGAATTTCTCAGGGAGAAGGGCGTCGCCATCTATGATACCGCACAGCAGGTGATACGCACCAAGAATACGGCATCCGACAAGGACCTGCAGATCGTGCAGCCCGCCAATCTCGACGGCATGCTCCGCCAGCTGCCCCATTGCAGGGCGGTGCTCACAGCCGGCCAGCTTGCCACGAAGGTATTTTCAGAACACTTCGGTATCAAGGAAAAGCCTGAGATGGGAGGCTATGCAGAATTCCAGTTCGAGGGCCGCAGACTCCGTCTGTACCGCATGCCCTCCAGTTCCCGTGCCTATCCTATGGCAGTGGAGAAGAAGGCTGAATTCTACCGCAAGATGTTTGATGAAATCTTATAGAAAGAAGAAAGAATATGAAAGATAAAGTGACCGTTATTGGCATTGCGGGAGGTACAGGCTCCGGCAAGACTACTGTGGTGAAGAAACTCGTAGAAGTGCTGCCGCCTCATTATGTGGCTGTGGTGCCCCTCGATTCATATTATAACGATACCTCGCAGATGACCGAGGAAGAACGTCATCAGATCAACTTCGACCACCCGTCGGCATTCGATTGGAAGCTTTTGCACCAGCAGCTCGCTGATCTGCGTGCTGGCAAGGCGATAGAGCAACCCACCTATAGTTATATCAAATGCAACCGTGAACCGGAAACTGTTCACGTTGACCCCAAACCGGTTGTGATCATCGAAGGCATCATGACGCTGGTGGACAAGAAGTTGAGAGACCTGATGGACCTGAAGGTGTTCGTGGATACCGATGCTGATGAGCGCCTGATACGCAACATTCAGCGTGATACCATCGACAGGGGGCGCACCGTATCGATGGTGGTAGACCGATACCTCAAGGTCCTGAAGCCGATGCACGAGCAGTTTATCGAACCCACCAAGCGCTATGCTGACATCATCATTCCGCAGGGTGGCGAAAACCTCAAGGGCATCGGTATCCTCTGCAAGTATGTAGAGGGACTGATAGAGAAATAAAAATATTTTTGCTCAAGCATTGCATTTCTATTGCAAAATAAAGATTTTTAGGAATAGAATAGGGCGGGCTTCTTCGCAAGAAGAGGTCCGTCCGAGTGTTTTATGGGGCCGTTGTTTCTTAGCACTAAAAAACGTGCACACCATAAAGAATGGCATGCACGTTCCGATTACATATCTAATAAAAAATTATTCCTCTTCCTCCTTCTCAAAGGCCTCTACGAAAGGCTGGTGGAAACCCTGGAAGATGCGGAGATACTCGGCTCGCACCTCATCACTCTCCTCAAAAAGATTCAACTCGCCACGCTTGTGAGCCTTCAGCATACTGCTGTAACGGCGAATCTTACGCTTGTAGTTCCTTGCCATCAACGCATCTGCCTGAACCGGATTCTGACTGATATACGAAAAGGCACAAAGCTGCTTCATGAACATGTCGAACACCGGATTGTCATGACTCCAGTCGTCCTCACTCAGCCAGAACCACTGGAAATGATACTTCTGCTCCAGTGCCATCAGATGCTGCCCCAGCTCGTCAATCTCCATGCCCTTCTGCATCTGCTCCTCAGCAAAAGCTACCAGAGATGCCGCATCTACATTCAACTCAACCTCGTGAGACAGCGTGGTGCCTTCAATCTGAATGCGCCAACGGTGATTCCTGTTCTTTATGAACGCAGAATTCGTGTTCATCAGCAACTCAGAAAGTTTGCCCTCGGTAGGAATCTGATCTACTACCGAAAGACGGTCGCGCTGGTTGCGAACCACCAGCTGATGGTCCTCATGGCGCAATACACACATGTAAACCAGCCTGTTGCTGTCGAGCTGAAGGGTGAAACGGTCGTTGCTGTCATCGCCCACAAATTCGTAGGTGTAGTCATCTACCTTATCCTGCGGAATGCTCAGTTCGCCATGCACCTTGTTGCCCTCGGCATCGTAGAGCGAGAAACCGATGTACGGAATCTGAAGACGGAGAACCACCGGATTGCCCCCATCCTCTGGAATCAGGGTAACAGCCAGTCCGTCATCACCGAAATCATCCTTGCGGCATACGAATCCGTCATCCGTCTTCTCAGCCTTCTCCACCTTCACCTCGCCGTGGTGCCACCAGAAATCGAAGGTGATGGTCTGGTCGTCCTCAGCGGCTACACGGATGAAATCCTCGATGTCCTGACCCAGGTAAATCACCTTGGCAGGCTCAATCTCCTCATCGTCATCGCCCAGCGCTCGCACCCACATCTCGCCCGGAACAGGATCATCTTCCCATTCGGCATCAGCAGGGGCTGCAGTAGATTTGAAAACGAGGAAAACCATTCTTTCTTCTTCCCTCGTGCCATCTTCGCGGCACGTGAAGCACTTCGCCTCCTTAGGGATGAAGAATGGGGTTAACAGGTACGGGTTTTTGCATAATGCGGTATACTCTACCTCGGTCCATGCCGGGAGAGCGTGTGTATTTGTCTTGTCTGTCATATTCTCTTGTTGCATATAATTCTTGAGTTGGTCCTATTTCTTTTCATCATCCGGCGTGTGTGGCAGGACGAGGGGGATGTTGATCCCAAAAAACGGTTGCAAAGGTAATGCAAAATCGAGACACTACAAAATATATCACCTATTTTTTTAATTATTTTACGATTCAATATTTGGTGCTTCCAAAAAATAGTTGTAGTTTTGCATTTGAAATAATGAATAGAAAGATGAAAGTCAAGACAATACTCACACTGGCGCTAGCCGCCACAACCCTCGCAGCATGTCATAGGGGAAAGAAACCACCACGTATGGACAATTCGAAACTCGCCATCAGCCTCTCGAAACCGGCTAAGGGCGACAGGGCTATCTACGGACTTGCCTGCCTGGGCTGCTCGGATACCGCGCTGGTGCTGCTGCCCAACGGAGGCGGCGACCCCGTAAGATACAACATTCTGGAGGCCACACGCAACCATCAGGTGTTCGGAGATATAGAGGTGGGCGACTGGGTTTGCGTGATGCCATGCGAGGAGAAGGATGAGAAGAACCGCGCCGACATGGTGATAGATCTGGACCAGCTGAAGGCCACTTGGACCTATCCGGTGATGCCGAAGCTGCGCGATGTATCGCATCTGAGCAAGCACCAGCAGGCGAGAATCCTTGCCAATATGCCCGACAGCATCGTAGAAACCTATATGGTGCCGCGCCAGTATGGCTTCACCCTGAAGCGCATGAGCGAGGCGATGGCCGTGGGCAGGGTGATGATAAACAAAGATGTGGACGACGACAGCCCGGTAGAATATCCTGATGTGCCTCAGTATACGGAATGGCATGCCTATAACGGCAAACTGATTCTGGTGCAGGGCCACCGCGAGCTGGATGGCGTGGTGATTAACGAGAAGACGAAGCGCGATACCTTCACCTTTGTATATATGAAGGGCGACAGTTTGGCTCTCTCAGACCGTGAGGGCCGCATCCAGGGCTTCCACCGCTCGCTCAATGCGATGAAGGCCAACGCCAAGGCCCATGCTGCAGCCGAGAAGCTGAACAGCAAGATGAAGAAGGAAATATTGAAGTAAATAACATAATAAATATAAAAAAAGAGGCGAATAGGACGATTTCTCAATTTTTTTGTCTAATTTTGCACCTTGGAATTTAATTCATACATCGAATATAAAGAAAAAGAACAAAAATAATGAAGAAGAAAATTCAGTTCAGTCTCGTTTATCGAGACATGTGGCAGAGCTCTGGTAAGTTCCAGCCACGCAAGGATCAGTTGGCTAAAATTGCCCCAGTTATCATCGAAATGGGATGCTTTAGCCGTGTAGAGACTAACGGCGGTGCCTTCGAGCAGGTTAACCTGCTGGCAGGTGAAAACCCTAACGATGCCGTACGCGCATTCTGCAAACCTTTCAACGAGGTGGGTATCAAGACTCACATGCTCGACCGCGGATTGAACGCTCTTCGTATGTATCCTGTGCCTGACGACGTGCGCGCCCTTATGTATAAGGTAAAGGCTAAGCAGGGTACCAACATCACACGTATCTTCGACGGACTGAACGATGTGCGCAACATCATTCCTTCTATCAAATGGGCTAAGGAGGGCGGCATGACTCCACAGTGTGCACTCTGTATCACCAACTCTCCTGTACATACTCTAGAATATTACATGAACATCGCCGACCAGCTCATCGCTGCCGGTGCAGAGGAAATCTGCTTGAAGGATATGGCAGGTATCGGCCAGCCAGCATTCCTCGGCAAGCTCACCAAGATGATTAAGGATAAGTATCCACAGATCATCATCCAGTATCACGGCCATTCAGGTCCAGGTCTCTCTATGGCTTCTATCCTCGAGGTATGCAACAACGGTGCCGACATCATCGATACAGCCATCGAGCCACTGTCATGGGGTAAGGTTCACCCAGACGTAATCTCAGTTATCAGCATGCTGAAGAACGAGGGCTTCGAGGTACCAGAAATCAACATGAGTGCTTATATGAAGGCGCGTGCCATGACTCAGGAATTCATCGACGAGTGGCTCGGTTACTTCATCAACCCAGGTAACAAGATCATGTCTTCACTCCTGCTCGGTTGCGGTCTCCCAGGCGGTATGATGGGAAGTATGATGGCAGACCTCGGCGGTATGCGTCAGACCATCAACAACATCCGCAAGAAGAAGGGTGAGGAAGAGTTGTCTATGGACGACCTGCTCATCAAACTCTTCGACGAGGTAGAGTATGTATGGCCACGCGTAGGTTATCCTCCATTGGTAACCCCATTCAGCCAGTATGTAAAGAACATCTCACTGATGAACCTCCTCACCATGGAGCAGGGCAAGGGTCGCTTCGTAATGATGGACGACTCTATGTGGGGTATGATTCTCGGTAAGAGCGGTAAGATTCCTGGAACTATCGACCCAGAACTCGTAGAGCTCGCCAAGAAGCAGGGCCGCGAGTTTACAGATGTTGATGCACACACATTGCTCACCAACGCCCTCGACGACTTCAAAAAGGAGATGGACGAGAACGGCTGGGATTACGGTCAGGACGACGAGGAACTCTTCGAGCTCGCTATGCACCCAGAGCAGTATCGCAACTACAAGAGCGGACAGGCAAAGAAGAACTTCCTGGCCGACCTTCAGAAGGCAAAGGATGCCAAGCTCGGTACAACCCTTACTCCTGCACAGCTTGCAGAGTTCAAGCATGCCAAGGCAGATGCCATCGTGGCACCAGTAGCCGGCCAGCTCTTCTGGGAATTCCAGGGCGAGGGCGAGTGCCAGCCAGCTGTAGAGCCATACATCGGCAAGGAATATAAAGAAGGTGATGCCTTCTGCTATATCCAGGCTCCTTGGGGCGAGTTTGAAACCATCCCAGCTGCATTGGGCGGCAAGCTCGTAGAAATCAATGCCAAGCAGGGCAGCAAGGTGCGCAAGGGCGATGTTATCGCTTACATCGAGCGCGATGCGGAGTAAATATAATAGAAATGAATTATCAAGCTATTATTGATAAGTATTATCCTGAGGATAATGAGCTTCGGCATATCCTCATCACACATAGCCAATCTGTAGCGCGAAAAGCGCTACAGATTGTTTCGTATCATCCCGAATTGCAACTCGATGCCCAGTTTATCGAAGAAGCAGCTATGCTCCACGACCTCGGCATCTTCATGACCGATGCCCCAGGCATACAGTGTTTCGGCTCGCAGCCCTACATCTGCCATGGACGACTGGGAGCAGAAATCCTGCGCAAGGAAGGATATGAGCGACATGCCCGCGTATGTGAGCGCCATACCGGTGCAGGCATTACAGAGGCACAGATCATAGCACAGAACCTGCCCCTGCCACATCAGGATTTCCTGCCAGAAACCATGGAGGAGAAGGTGATTTGCTACGCTGATAAATTCTTCAGCAAAACTCACCTCGACCGGGAAAAAACAATTGAGAAAGCAGAAAAAAGTCTCATGAAGTTCGGAGAGGAAGGAGTAAAACGCTTCCAACAATGGGAACGCATGTTTGAATAGAATTCTAATTTATTGAATGAGAAAACAATCGACGATAGCTATGCTGCTGCTCGCTGCCATCTCGTGTATGATGGTGGCTAACCCAGGTACGCCCGATTCGAAAAAGAAAAAGAAGAAGGAGAAGACGGAAACCGTGGACAGCGTGGGTGACAGTGTGTTCGTAGACTCGCTGGGCAACGAAATAAAGTCCAAACTGAAACAGGCTGACGACACCACGCAGATGGACTCGCTGCAGAAAGCTATATGGAAACATAATAAAGTGGTGGATGACAGTATCCGCCTCGACAGTATCGCCAGAAAGAAACAGGGTGGAGTAGACGCACCGGTTAACTATCAGGCGGACGACTCTCTCGTATACGATGCCAAGAACAAGGTGGCATATCTCTACGGAAACTCCAACGTGAAGTATACCAATATGGACCTCAGTTCCGACCGCATCTCCATGGATATGGACAAGAGCAACGTGAAGGCGATGGGTACTCCCGACAGTACGGCGGAGGGAGGCATCAAGGGCAAACCTGTCTTCAAGATGGGTAGCGATACCTATGATACCGATACCATCAAATTCAACTTCAAGAGCAAGAAGGCCCTTATTAATAATGTATATACAGAACAGGAAGACGGATTCTTGACCGGTATGAAGTCGAAACGCGACTCATCGGGAGTCATCTATCTGCAGCACGGAAGGTATACCACCTGCGATGATCCGCATCCCGACTTCTACATTTCGCTCTCCCGAGCCAAGGTAAGGCCGGGCAAGGATGTGGTATTCGGACCAGCCTATCTCGTGGTGTGCGATGTGCCTATGCCGCTTGCCATCCCTTACGGCTTCTTCCCGTTCACCAAGAGCTACAGCAGCGGTTTCATCATGCCAACCTACGGCGATGAAACGGCACGAGGATTCTATCTCAGAGATGGCGGATATTATTTCGCCATGAACGATAAATGGGACCTGAAACTGCTGGGCGAGATTTATACCAAGGGATCGTGGGGACTCTCGGCAGCCAGCAACTACCGAAAGAGATACAAATACTCGGGTTCCTTCTTCTTCAGTTACCAGGATACGAAGAATGGTGATAAGGGAATGCCAGACTTTACCGAGCAGGAGAGCTTCAAACTGCAATGGAGCCACCGCCAGGACAGCAAGGCAAACCCATACAGTTCGCTTTCGGCAAGTGTGAACTTCGCCACATCGAGCTACGAACGCAACAACCTCAATTCGCTCTACAATCCGCAGACGATGACGCAGAGTACGCGAACCTCATCTGTTAACTGGAGCACCTCGTTCTCAAGCATCGGTATGACGCTCAGTTCCACCGCCAACCTCTCGCAGAACATGCGCGATTCATCTATCGCCATGACGCTGCCCGACCTCAACATCAGCATCTCCCGCTTCTATCCGTTCAGAAGAAAGAAGATGGTGGGCGATGAGAAATGGTACGAGAAGATAGCCATGAGCTATACGGGACACATCTCTAACAGCATCAATACCAAAGAGGATAAGCTGATGCACAGTTCCCTCATCAAGGACTGGAGAAACGGATGGCAGCATCAGATACCGGTGAGCGCTACATTCACGCTCTTCAAGTATCTCAACGTGAACCCATCGTTCAATTTTACCGACCGTATGTATACCAACAAGGTGGAGAGATCATGGGATGAAGCCAGCCAGACGGAGAAATGTGATACCATCTACGGTTTCAACAACGTGTATAACTGGAACATGAGCATAGGTCTTTCTACCAAGCTCTATGGTTTCTACATACCGAGCCGCAAACTCTTCGGAGACAAGATACAGGCTGTGCGCCACGTGTTTACGCCTACGGTTAACTTCAGTTATGCCCCAGACTTCGGAGCTTCGAGCTACGGCTACTGGGACACCTACCAGAAGACCGATGCTGACGGAAACGTATCGCTGGTGAGCTATTCGAAGTATGCCAACGCCCTCTACGGTGCGCCGGGCAAGGGTAAGAGCGGTAACATCTCGTTCACTCTGGGCAACAACATCGAGATGAAGGTGAAGAGCGATAAGGACTCTACCGGATACAAGAAACTCAGTATCATCGATGCGTTCGACATCAACATGAGCTACAATACTGCAGCCAAGGTTCGCCCTTGGAGCGATATGAACATCAACCTCAGACTGAAGTGGTGGAAGAACTATACCTTCAACATGAACGCCGTGTTTGCCACCTATGCCTACGAGCTGGACGACCAGAACAATGTTTATGTAGGTACCCATACGGAGTGGGGCAAGGGCAGGTTCGGACGATTCCAGGGTATGTCGCAGAACTTCTCGTTCACACTGAACCCGGAGAAGCTGAAGAAACTCTTTGGCGGGGGCGATGATGAGGACGACAAGAAGAACAGCAAGCGCAATGATGACGACGATGATGAAGGTATGGATACCGACATCGAGAGCAACGTAGACGACAGTCTGGAGAAGGGTAAGACGGCTGCCAAGAAGGGCGGCAAGGCTGAAACGGATTCAGATGGTTATATGGCGTTCAAGATGCCATGGTCGCTGACCTTCGGTTACGGTGTAACGATGCGCGAGGATACCCGAAGAGAGAAGTTCAATGAGAAGACGATGCGCTATGCATATAAGTTTACCCAGACATTGAACATGAGTGGTAACGTAAGAATCAGTGATGGCTGGAACATCAGTTTCTCATCCGGTTATGATTTTGACAACCACAAGATCAGTATGACCACCGCCAGTCTGGCTCGTGATCTTCACTGTTTTAACATGAGCTGTTCTGTGGTTCTCGCTCCATATACGAGCTACAACTTCACCTTCCGTTGTAACGCAGCCACCCTGACAGATGCGCTGAAATACGACAAGCGCAGCGGTTATTCGAACGCTGTACAATGGTACTAGATGATAGTTTATAGTTGAAAGTTTATAGTTAATAGAGCTTTTCAGCTTATTGTTGATAAAAAAAACAGGCAAGTGATTTTGCCTGTTTTTTTGTTTTATCAATATTACTTTTTTACCTTTTTACCCTTTTACTTTTTTACCTTTAAAAGCCTTTTTTTCGCCTCCGGGTGCTCAGGATAAAGGGTGAGGGCCTTGCGGTAATTCATGATGGCAGCCTCTTTCATGCCCTCTTTTTCGCACTCCTTCCCCATAATCACATACTCCGTGGCAAGGCGCTTGAGGAACTTCTGCTGCTTCTCCTTCTCTTCATCCTTCTTTCTTATTTCTTCGCGCAACCGCTCGTTCTCTGCCTGAAGCTCGTTCACCCTGTTCAGCTTTTTGCGGATGAAACGCTTGGCAAGCGGCTGCTCGATGTCATAACGACTGTGGATGGCAAGGAAGAAGTTGTCGAGAGCCGACTGCATATCGCCCCTGTCAAAGGCCTTGACGGCATCATGATACTGCTTGTCGGCCTTACTCTGGGTAAGCGCTGTGTTGATGGTGCTCTGGTCGTTGTAATGGCGGGCAAACTGCTTGACATCATTGCGCACGAAAACATCACTCTGACGCAACGGCTCCTGAAGACTGATGCCCTCGAGACTGGTGCAGCGGGACAAGGCAACATACGTCTGTCCGCCCGCAAAGACACCACCCGTGAAATCAATCTTCACCTGGTTGAAGGTGAGGCCCTGGCTCTTATGAACCGTTATCGCCCAAGCCAGACGGATGGGGTACTGCTCGTATCTGCCAATCTCTTCCTCCTCAATCTTCTTCTCAACCTCATTGAAATGGTATCTCATGTTGCTCCATGCCGCAGGCTCCACCATCACATCCTTGCCTTCCTCGGTGCGCACATAAATCTTGGCATCCTCATCCTCATCAAAACCGATGATGGTGCCCAGCGTACCATTCACCCACTGATGCTCGATATCATTCTTGATGAAGATAACCTGAGCCCCCGTCTTGAGGTAAAGTTCGATAGGGGTAGGGAGACTGCTCTCCGGAAACTCGCCCTGTATGTGGCCACGGAATAGGCAAGGGTCGCCCGGAAGGCGCTGTAGCTGGCTGTCGTTGATGTAATCTACCGTATCGCGGCGCGTAGAGAGGGTGATGGCAAGCTTGGAATCGCTCTCATCGAGCTGGGCTCCCACGCGCTGGTTGAGGCGCTGGAGATCCTGCATGGGCACCTGAGACGTGCGGATATGGTCGAGGATGCTGATGAATACAGGGTCGCTCTGGCGGTATACCTTCTTGAGTTCGATGCTCACGAGCTTGAAGTATTCGAACACCTTGGCATCGAAGAAGAAACTGCTGCGGTAGAAGGGACTGAGCAGACGGCGGTCGTCCTCTCTTACCACAGGCTCCAGCTGGAAGATATCGCCCACCAGAAGCAGCTGCTTGCCCCCGAAAGGCTCTCGCATGTTGCGGCAATATACCCGCAATATCTTGTCCAGGAAATCGATGATATCGGCACGAACCATACTGATCTCATCGATGATGATGAGCTCTACCTCGCGGATAATCTTTATCTTCTCTGAATTATACTTCAGGGTGTTGCGGATGTTGCGGACGGAATACATGCTGTCGTTGGGCAGCAGCGGGTGGAAAGGAAGCTTGAAAAAGCTGTGGAGCGTGCTTCCTCCGGCGTTGATGGCCGCAATGCCTGTTGGGGCAAGAATGATATGTTTCTTCTTGGTATTGGCGGCTATATAACGTAAGAAAGTAGATTTACCCGTCCCCGCCTTTCCGGTAAGGAAAAGCGAACGACGGGTAAACTGTATGATTTGGAGTGCATTCTGCAACTCCGGGTTGTCGAGATCAATGTTCATTTTGAGGGAATGTTAAATGTTAAGTGTTAAATGTTAAATTAGGCTTGCGTCCTTGCGCTACGAGTAAGCAAGAATGAAAACTTAACACTTAACATTCAACACTTAACATTATAATTTTAGAGGTCATCGAAGTTGACAGGCTGCTCCGTTGGCTTGGCCTTCTTCTTCTCTTTCTTTTCTTCTGTGGTGGCTGTACCGGTGGCAGATTCGCTTTCAGCCTTCTTGGCAGGAACCTCGCGGATGATAGGGTTGCCTTCGCCATCGAGAACGATCTCTTCCTGGAAGGCGGTACTGTCTACCTTGGTGGTATCTACCTTTGGCTTTGGTGCATAGCTTGCACAGATGTACATATCGCGGGTGATATCGCTGTCCTGTGGCTTGTCAAACTTGCCGTGATACTGCTGGAAAGCTGGGTCGCCAAAGACACTCTGGAGGAAGTAACCGCACACAGGAAGAGCGGTTCTCGAACCTTGACCCAAGGCTCCGGTGCGGAAGTGGAGACAGCGGTATTCGCCTCCTACCCAGGCACCAACTACGAGCTTAGGGCTCACACACATGAACCAGGCATCGGAGTGGTTATTGGTGGTACCTGTCTTGCCACCGAACTCAGTATCGCGGTAGTTGCCTACATAGCCCCAGAGACTCTGGGATGTACCTCCCGGCTCCTTCATACCGCCCTGTAAGAGCTGCTGCATGAGGAAGGCACTCTTGTAAGGTATCACCTGCTCGGAATCGGTAGGGCCCTCGTAAACCACTTTACCATCGTGGTCTACAATCTTGGTAACCAATACCGGGTCGTGGTGCTTGCCATTGTTGGCAATGGTGCTGTAGGCGCATGCCATCTCCAGGAGGTTGACATCGCTGGAACCGAGGGCGAGAGAAGGGGTGTCATCCAACGGACTGTTGATACCCATCTTCTTAGCTGTCTCGATGATGCGCTTGATGCCCATCTCCTGTCCTAATCTTACAGCCACAGAGTTGATACTCTTGGCAAAGGCACTCTTCAATGGGATGCTGTCGCCCGAGAACGAACCGTTGGCATTGGATGGACGCCAGGTGGTCATCTCGTGCTTCTTCTTATCGTATACCTCCATAGAGATATATTCGTCGCGACGCTTGTCACAAGGGGTTAAACCCTGATTCATCGCCTCGGTATAAACAAAGAGCTTGAAGGTAGAACCAGGCTGGCGCTCGGCTGTTACCTTGTCATACTTCCAGTGGTCGAAGTCGATATCGCCCACCCATGCCTTTACTGCTCCGGTCTGTGGCTCCATGGCTACAAAGGCGCAGTGCATGAAGGTGGTCATATACTTGATGGAGTCTTCTGATGTCATGTTCATCGTGATGCTGCCCTTGTCATAATCGAATACCTTAACCGGGTGAACCCACTCCTTATAGTAATAGTTTACTGAGTCGGGATTGTTAGGGAAGCGGGCTATCAATGCCTTGTAGAATGGCTGGCGCTCGGCGATGCCCTGGATGAAGTTTGGTATCACGTTGTGGTTCTCATCCTGCCAAGGATCCTGACCCATCCAGTTGCCTTTGCCTGCCTGGGTACGGCGGATGCTCCAGTGGTTGTTGAAGTTCTGCTGTACCTGTTTCATCTGCTTGCGGGCTGCATCTTCTGCATACTTCTGCATGCGGGTATCGATGGTGGTATAAATCTTCAAACCGCTGGTATAGAGGTCGTAACCTTCGTCTTTACACCAGTCTTTCAGGTAGTTGGCTACTGCCTCACGGAAGTATTTAGCCTGTCCGTCGTAGTTTTCTTCTACCTTGAAATCGAGCTTGATAGGCTCATCTTTCAGTTCATTGTATCTGTCTTTTGAGAGATCGCCATGTGTCACCATATTATATAATACGGTGTTGCGGCGTGCAAGACTGTTCTCCGGGTTGGTGCGTGG
>JAJWAL010000070.1:14198-16035 GCA_021618535.1 Segatella copri
GAACGTACACGGAACATGTTCTTCGCCAGCTGCTGTGTGATGGTAGAAGCACCGCGCCCGTTATGATGGAGGAGTGCATCCTTGGCAGCAGCAAACACGCCGATAGGGTCGATACCGATATGCTTGTAGAATCGTTCATCCTCGGTATCTACCAGTGCCTTGAAGAAATCAGGTGTTACCTCATCATATTCTACCGGAGTACGATTTTCGTTGAAATACTTGCCGATGAGTTTTCCATCAGCCGAATAGATTTCAGAGGCCTCTGAGGTCTGTGGGTCCAGAATGCCTGAGAAATAGCCAGGTGACTTGCCGAAGAGCCATAAGAAGTTGATATCTACTGCGCCCAGATACAAGATGAAGGCGACTATACAACTTGCCAAGGCAACGAGGGTCTTGGTATACCACGCTCTGCCCTGATACAATCCTTTGTACCAGGTACAGAATACGCGAAACTTTTGCCATAACCAGGCAAAGAGAGACTTAATTTTATTCATATATGATGATATAATGATTTCGTTGTTTTACTCTTCGTTCTTCACTTCCTCTACATCCACATAAATCTCCTTTGAATCCTGTTTCTGCTGTTGGTTCTTCAGCCAGATTCTCTTGTTGTTGGAGACTTTAAAGGCGTTGAGAAGCTCTACTACTCCATAGATGAGCATACCCCAACCGATGATGAAAAGAGGAGCAGAGGCGATGGTTGAAGGCTTGATGATGGCGAGCAGACCCAGCAGAAGAAGGGCTGAAGGGAAGAGCCAGAAGAGAATGCCTACGCGTCCCATCTTAGCTGCTGAAGCCAGGTTGACAAACTGGGTCAGAGCGCCCAAAATCAGGATGAACGCCAGGATGAACATCAGCCAGGCGATAAATACCTGAGGCATCAGGGCAAGCAGCAATCCCAGGATAAGACTGCCTACGCTCACAAGCGGGAATTTAGGCATCATGCCCATGATAGGCTTACCATTGGAATCAGACAGAATCTGGCCCTGCATCTTCTCTGCATTGCGCTTGGCTGCCCAATAACTGGCAAGGGAGATGACACCTGAAAGGAAAAACAAAACACCGATGGCGATGGTTATCCAGGTGACAGTCTGCTCACGATATTGGATGAGCAGGACTCCTACGATGATGGCGCATACTGCGCGGAATATTGAACTGTGTATTACCTTCATACTAAAACTGATTTTGTTATTTCGGGGCAAAGTTACGAAAGAAATCCGAAACTAGCAAGAAGTTTTTTATATAAACTTAAATTATTGCTATATTTAACGCAAATTATTGCTATATTTAACGCAAATTATTTGTTGGTCTCGATAGAAAGCCGTAATTTTGTAAGCAAAATCAGAATCATGATGTCTTGGAAAGAGACTTAGTGAAAGTAAAAACTAGGTCTGGAGTATAGACTTAGGAAAAGTAAAAACTCATTTTTGATATAGACGGAAAAAGTAAAGACAATGACAAAATTATATTTGGTGCGCCATGGTGAAACGGTGGATAACAAGGCGCAAATTATGCAGGGACAAACACCGGGAAAACTCAATATGAAAGGTATTGAGCAGGCTGAGGAAGTGGCCAGGAAAATGGAGGGTACGCCTATCGATGTTTTCGTATCGAGCGATCTCTATCGCAGTATACAGACCTGTGAAATTATCGCCGGCTCGCATCCCGTTGTCACCACTCCCTTGCTCAGAGAGCGCGATTGGGGCGATTTTACGGGTAAATTCATCCCTGACCTGCCAAAGGACCCAAAGGATTGGCCGGACAACATAGAGACGCTGGAAAAGATGAAATCAAGAGCCCAGAATTTCCTTACCTGGCTCAAGGTTACTTATCCTGA
>JAJWAL010000071.1:0-15867 GCA_021618535.1 Segatella copri
ATATATAATATATATAGGAAGCGAGACCATAAAAAAAACAACTGAGACTCTGAGACTGAGACTGCAGGCAAGAAAAAATGAACATGATATTTGATTTAACTCTCTAAAAAGCAATGGATTATAATATTTTTAGTAACATCGCTCCGGCGATGCCAAAACCCAACAAGGGTACTGAATTTGTAAAATTTGCCATCTCTCAGGCATCAAAAGACATGCAGGAAGTGCTCATTCCGATGGCTATTCCGGCATTAGCGGCTCATCTCACAGACGTAAGATTCATGTATTCCGACAACAAATATTACGAAATGTGCGGGCAAATGGGCCATCTGATAGGTCCGTCGGGTATCGGAAAGGCACAGTTGGGTCATCTTGTAGAGGCCATCATGAGACCTTTCAGAAAGCATGATGAGACTGAGTTCAAGAAACTGGTTGACTGGCAGCGACAGATGAAAACCAAGGGTGCCAACAAGGAAAAGCCGGAGCGCCCGGACGTGAGTTTCTGGTTTCCACCTTCTGATGTCACCAATCCAGCCTTCATCCAGAACGCTATGGCTTGCGAACAGCTGGGCGGAAGAACCCAGTACATCAATCTGCCTGAAGTGGAGATGGCCGACAAAATGTGTGGCGGACATAAGCAGGTGAGCCAGATGGTAAGAAACATCTTCGACTGCCAAAGGGCTGGAGCCTTGCGCGCCACGGCTGATGGCGTAACGGGCAACCCTCTTCTCCGTGTGAACCTCACTTTTACCTCTACTCCCGAAGCTGCTCGCCTTTTCTACAAGAAAGACCTGACTAATGGTTTCTTCGGACGCATACCTTTCGCCTACAAAGCCCGTGGCGAGCGAAGCGGAAAGATTCCGCGACAGGGAACGTACAACAAAGATTTCCTCGAAAAGCTCGATACCTATCTGCTGAGGCTGGACAACTGCAAGGGCAGTTTTGTGGTGAAGCCGCTCAACAAGATAGCCGATAAGCTGGCAGAGGAGATGGCACGCCTTGCCGACCTTGCTGATGATGACATGCTCTGGGAACTCTCCCATCGCAGCATCTTCTCGGCATGGAAGAAGGGAGCCGTGCTGTGGATTTTGAACGACCAGAGCTGGTCTAAAGCCATCGGCGACTTCGTTGAATGGTTCTGCTACTTCGATTTGTGGTCGAAGGTAAAGGTGTTCGGCGACATGTTTAAAACGGGCGATGAGCAGGAAGAGGCTCAGAGAAGCGGACCGAAAAACATGCTCGACCAGCTGGAGACTTCCTTCAACGAGCTGCAGTTGGAAACCCTGCGCCTGAGTTTGGGCAAGAATCAGGAAGGTACAAAGCATCAGCTCAACGTATGGAAGAACCGCCAGTTTATTACTTATAACAGCCAGACGAAACTCTATACCAAGACTGCAGAATATCTGACGGGTATACCGGCTAAGAAAAAGAAAGGAAAAAAGATATGATGGAGAAATATGAGATTCAGAAACTGCGCGAGCTTCCGATAGAGAAGGTTGCGAAAGAGATGGGGATGAAGGTGGAGCACCATAAGGCGCTCTGCCCCTTCCATGACGACCACCACGCCAGCCTCACGTTCAACAAGACCAAGAACAGCTGCAGATGCTATGTCTGCATGAGAAACTCCTTAGGCACCATCGACCTGGCGATGAGATACCTGGGGAAGGATTTCCCGGCGGCTTGCCGATGGCTTGCAGAGGAACATCAGATTCAGCTGGAGGAGGATTCTTCCTCGGAGAAAAGCTCTTCCTTTGGGGGCTCTTCGGGCAGAGGGGCTTCTTCGGATTCTTCATCCGAAGGTTCTTCTTCGGGTGACAATTCGGGGAAATCTTCCTTCGATGCAAGCAGGTATGCTAGATTCTTCGAACATCCCTGGCTCAACCAGGCAGCTCGGAGATTTCTTTTCGAGGAGAGGAAGATTGACTGGAGAGTGGTAAACTGGTGTAGACTTACTTCCTGGACGGACAAGAAGGGCATCAACTGGCTGCAGATTCCTTACTTCGATACCGAAGGACGGCTTATCGGAATCCAGAACAGGAATCTGGATTACACGAAGAAAAAATCTTCATCGGGAGGTTGTTCTTCTGAGGGGAATGTTTCTTCTGAAGAAAAAAGTCCGGGCGAAGAAAAGGAGCAGGATGCTCCCCGCTTCCGGTTCCCTTACGGCGCAAGATGCAGCATCTATAACCTGCCGGTTGTGAAGAGACTGAAACCGGGCGAGAGGCTGTTTATTACCGAGGGATGTAGCGACTGCTGGGCGATGCTTTCTGCCGGACATAAGGCGATTGCCATCCCTTCTGCCACGCTTCTCAAGCCGGAAGATAAGCAGCTGCTGGCGGATATCGGAAGACTGTATCAGGTGGAATTCCATATGTTTCCTGATCAGGATGTGCCGGGCGAAAGCCTCTTCATGCAACTCAAGGAGATGCTCCCCCAGCTGGTTCACCACCAGTTGCCACCGGGCTGCAAGGATTTCAGCGAATACTATCTCTCGGAGGTTTCCTGTCCTTCTGGGCGCAAGGAGCCGATGAACAAATGATTAAAAAATTAAGATTATGGAAGATTTTATAAACCGCACGTATACGAAGAAGGAACTGGGGTTGATGTACTTTCCTGAGAGTATGCCACGCACGGCCGTGAATCATCTCATGAGTTGGATTCGGCGTTGCCGGCCGCTCTGGGATGAATTGCAGGAGATGGGATATGAAAAGACTTGCAAGTCGTTTACTCCCAAGCAGGTTAAGGCTATCATAGAATACCTCGGGGAACCGGGATAAGGGGGAGTTATTAGTGATTAGTGTTTAATGTTAACTTGGCGGGTGACGGACCAGCGATAGAATCGCTGGGAACGGAGGCTTTTTCAATGTTGAATGTTAAGTGTTAAGAGTAAAAATGTTCCGATATCGCATGGTATCGCATGTTATCGCACACCTGATAAATCGGGATTTCGTATCTTTGCATCGTGATTCAGAAAGCGCGCAAAATCACTTGCCCAGTTGGAGAAAAATATTTCCCTAATTGGGAAAATAAAAAAGTAATGAAAACAAGACTCCAAGCCTCGAAACGAGTCGTTTCGCTAGCGAAACTTAGCAGGGGGCAGAAAAAGATTATGAACCAGAACATGAAGGCATTCATCCGGTATCTCATCGTGGCGATCTGCTCTGCCATCGTCACCTTCCTATCCAGCTCCTGCACGGCAGGACTCGTAATCGGAAAGAACCAGCGGCAACATCAGGAGAACAATATCTCCACCAAGGTAGATTCTACCTACTATGTGCCAACCATTACCATCAGGTAATTTAGAGTTAATAGTTTATAGTTAATAGTTTATAGCAATTTAAAATTCAAGAGATTATGGCAATTAATTTGAAAGCAAAGGAGACCCTTATCCAAGTAGGCGAAATGAAGGGTCAGTACAGATTCATCCTCGGTACCGAACTTTACAACAAGCTCTCAGAGAGCAAGGTTATCAAGGAGGCGGCTATCAGAAGCGGCGTTAGCGTGGGCGTGATGCAGGTTTGCTGGGATGCAGCAGGCGAGGTTATCAAGGCGTGGTGTACCGAAGGCCATTCCGTAGCCGTTCCGGGATTGGGAACCATGCGATTCGGCGTAAGAGCCAAGAGTGTGCCTACCGTGGGCGAAGTGGCTACCAGTCTGATTACCAACCGCCGCGTTATCTTCACCCCAAGCGTTGACATCAAGCGCGAGCTGCAGGAAACCTCTATCCAGATTACCTGCTACGACCGCAACGGAAAGGTGGTGAAGAACGTTACCTCCGACGACAAGGGCGATGTGGAAGACCCAGACAATAACCCAGGTGGTGGCGGAGGTTCGAATACCGAAGGCGGCGGAACCACCGGCGGTAACGAGGGTGACGGTTTGGAGTAAGCGAACCCCCGAAAAACCGAACAGGAACCCCTGATTTTACCACAATAAAAAAAGAGCCCCTGATGCAAGGAAACGAGCATCGGGGGCTTTTATCTTATCCCATTACATAAAGGATGGAGGTATAGAGTTGCATCACGAGAATGTAGAAAAGAAAGCAGGGCGACAGGAGACGGATGCCCAGATTCATCGCATCATAAACCTGGCTGATGCCCTTGATGCTCTCGCTCATGATGCCGTAACTCATGCTCATCACCATGACCGAGAAACAGATATAAGGAATGATACTCTGCGAGAACGGACCCGGAAAGAGCGCTCCTACGGCATTCAGCAGAATGGCATGGGGCAAGAGGGTGAGAGCCAGCATGATACCTACAAAGATGCACAACTCGATGAGCATCAGGCGCAAAGCCGTGCGCTGGCGATACTGGGTATGGTCGAAATGGAGCACCCTACTCTGCTTTACCACCCCGATGGTGATGCTGATGAGCACAAGCCATACGAGCCAGGCAGAAGTGAGATGGTCTACGAAATGGCCCGTAAACCAGCGGATGCCCTCGGCGCTGGTAAGCGAATGGGTAAACGACTCGGGCATCGCAGCTGTAAGCAGCCACGAAACCAGAACCACCACTACTTCGGCTATTCCCAACGATAATGCCAGATAGGCCAATACTTTCTTATACATTCTTTAAAATGAACTTATGAAACAAGTTATTCTTCATCTGCCTGCAGATGGTCGATATCGAGGATGCGGAGCTCGCAGGCTTTTACTACCAGGCGCGTAGCGTTGATGCCCATGCCGTGGTTGCCGTCAGGAAAGAGTTTCTGAACCAGTTCTGCCTGGCGCTTCTCCAGACTCTTAACGCCGAAAGGCATTCCGCGCAGGTTGGTAATCTGCTCCTTGGTATAGCCCAGCGCAAGATGGCGAAGGAAACGCTCATCATACTCATCAATCTCATAATTAACCAGAGCCTCCTGACGCATCAGCTGGCTGTTTACGCTTCGCTTGAAACGGTCTACTATCTTCTGAAGGATAGGCTGGTTGAACACCAGTTTCTTGCCGCCCATACAGCTCGCCACATCGCCACGCGTAAGGAGTTCGCCACTCTTCAGAATGATGCCGTCGCAACCCGCATCGAGCACATCTACCCAGAGCTTTTCGTTCAGAATTTCTCCTGTAAAGATGAGCACCTTCACGTTAGGATACTGCTCCTTCGTCTGACGGCAGATTTCTACGCCTACCGTGGTAGAACCGCCCAGACCCAGGTCGAGCAGAACCAGGTCAGGCAACTGCTGCTTGATGAGTTTCCAATAGGCTATTTCGCTCTCGGCAGTACCGATGATTTCAGCCTCGGGAATATCGTTCTTGAAGATTCCCTCTGTGCCCTTCAGTTCCAGGGGCACGTCTTCTACTATGATGACTTTAAAATTTTCCATTGTCTAATATTTTTATTTTCTTATGATTTTAAACTTTCCCATTTGATTCGTGCCGGCAGCACGGCCTCTATCCTGAGGCAACCCTTATCGCCCTGGCAAGCCTTGATGCCGCAGCCACGCAGATTGGTTACCTCGCCCAGTTCTCTCACAATCTGCCGACAAAGCAGATAGCGCAAATCGCCCGTAAGAGGGGTGAAGAGCTGGGCATGGAGCGCCTCGTCGTAGGCCACATCCTGCTGGTCAACCCAATAGCGCACGTAGGCAGAATCCGGAATCTCAGCCACCCCGGCATGACAATCCTTGGAATTGCCGCGCATCAGAGAAACAAGATAGCGGTTCAGGAAATCATCTGCCTTGATGTTGCCTTCTACCTGCTCCATCGCCTGGGCGCTAAGCAGAGAATAGAGCGATTTATAATAATCTACCAGTTCCTTGAGCGAATCAACATCATCGGGCTGCGAATCGATGAGCTGGCGGATGCGCGACGGATAATACATCGTTTCGTGCTTGAGCGTAGACAGACAGTTGTCGAGCACGGAATTGGAGATATGTAGCTTATCGTTCTCATATTCAGCCCGATGCAGTTCATCTGTCAGCAATTCCAGCTTCAGGGATTCCTGTTCGGCCTCGTCGGTCCGTTTAGCCTTGGTCTGTTCAATCATGGCAAACCGGTAGCTCAGCACGTGGCGGTAATAAATCAGATAATAAGCCAGCGGCAACTGCAGCAGCAACAGGATGAGCAGCACCACGGCCACGGTCTTTGAGTTCTCGCTCTGCTGCATCGTGTGCACATAATTACCGAGCGTATTATCGGCACTTATCTCGCGGAACAGCTGGGTATAAACCTTGTTGTTGCTCTGGTAGAGCGACCATTGGTGCAACGCCAGGGCAGCCACGGCACACTCGTTTCTCAGGTCGAGAATAACGTGATAATTGGTAGGCAGCCCCGAGCGAATCCAATAGAGTTCTGCCGCCATTCCCACCTCCGGATGAGCCACCATGAGATACTTTCCGTCGGGATACTTCGAGAGGTAGAACGCGTTGAGATAAAGGCGCGATGAATCGGCAAAAGCCAGGGTGCGCTGGTAGGTACCGTTGATATTGCTGAAGTAGGCGCTATCGGCAAAATCGTCGGCACGCTGGAGATTGGCATCTACGTTCGTCTTGAGATGATTGTGGCGTTGGCGGATGCCGTTGGTCTTCTTAGCCTCGCAAGGCTGGACCGAAGCCGACAGCAGCACGAAGAGCATGATGAAGATGCCCAGCAGCTGATGGGTTCGGCGGGCGATGCCCTTAGGCAGACGGAAACTGAAGCGGCTCCCCTCGCCCAACTTGCTTTCTGCCTTGATCTGACAGCCGGCGAAGAGCGAACTTACCTTCTTATATTTCTCGATGATGCCCTTGCAGTTGAGCAGTCCGAAGCCATGGCCGCCTGTATAGGTCCGGTCGAAGACATGCGCCAGCAGCTCCTCATCCATACCCTTTCCGGTATCTGAGATGCTGATTTCCACGAGGTCAGAAACCTTGGCGCTAATGGTTACCTTTCCGCCTTCGGATGTAAACTTTCGGGCATTATCGGCGATGGTATTAATCATGAAGAGCGTAAGGATGCGGTCGGCCTTGACCACGGCGTCTGTCGGCTCTACTTCGAGCGTTACGCCCTGCATCTGGAAACTCATCTTGCCCTTGGCAACAATATCGAAGAGCCCCTGGAGCGGGAAACTTTCGATGCGCAGACTGAGCGAGCCCTGGCGCATCTGAATCCACTCCGTAAGCACGTTGTTATACTGGTTTATCTTATCCGTGAGTTCGGCGATATACTGGTAGCGCTCCCGTCGTACCTCGTCGCTTTCGCCCCCTTCTGAGAGTCGGTTTACCTCATGGATCATGCGGTCGATGAAAGGCGTAATGCTGTTTACGAGCGAAATCTTAGCCCGTTGCTCCAGATTGCGTTTCTTGTTTTCTTCGATGTGCAGTCGGGTTACGTTCAGATTATCCTGCACCTCTTCCTGCTCATCTTTTAATTCGTTGATTTTCTTAGTGTTATTCTTGCTCCATTCACGTAAAGGTGCAAGTAGTTCATCCATCGACTGGTTCTTCATCTTCTTGCGTTTCATGAGGTCGAAAACGTAGAGCAGAACCACCACGAGCACAATCATCGCCACCACGGCAGCAATCATCAGGTTGAGCTGCTGGGCGTTCTCGTCGAGCGCCGTAGCACGTGCCTCGAGCTGGCGGTCCTGTCGGGAGTGGTCTTGCAAATCCAGATAGATATTGCGGTTGTAATCGCTCTGCTGCTTATCGTCGATAGCCGAATAAACCAGGCAAAGCTGTTCGCGGATGGACGCCACGAGGTCGGGAGCCTGCTCTATCGCCTTGTTGTCGTTCAGGGCATGGTTCAGACAGGAGAGTGCCGAAGAATAATCATGAATATCCCAGAAACATTCTGCCAGCGTACGGTTGGCTCCGGCAGTCTGATAAACATCTCCGTAGCTCGAAAAGAGGTTGAGGGCACGCTGGGCAAAGTTGCCTGCCAGCAGATTGTTTGGCATCTGCTCGATATTGAGATACTGGAAGGCCGGCAGGTTGTTGCGGATGAGGAATTCGCTCACCTCTCCTTTTCTGAGGTGCTCGCTAATAGACTGCAGGGCGTTAGCCTGCCAGTAAGGATACGGATGGGCAGCATCGCTAGCCAGCATGTAGCAACTGATCAGCCGGTCGAATTCCGCCTGATTAATTTCGTTTTCGGTTCCCTTGACGATGGCTCCGCCCGAACCGAAATTATAAAGATAGTTGAGGTATTGTGCCGAATCCTGTTCCAGCTCATCCGGGTCCAGACGGTTCAGTTCCTTGAACATCGGTTCGTCTAACCCCACATAATAAAAATAGGTGGCGGCAACAATAGAGAATTCAGATTTCGCATAAATCACACGTTTGCTTTCCCTCGGGGGCATGGAATTCACCTCTTCGCGAATTCTTCGCAAACGCCTCATCGCCTTTTCGCGATAAGCATAAAAATCTTTGTTGTGCGATTCTCTCTGGCAGAGTCGCATGTTCTGAACATCGGCAATGGCGAGTTCAATCTGATTATCGCTCTCCTCTTCAACCTTCTTCAGCCATCCCTTGGCTCCCTTGTAATCCATCTTGGCTATACAGACAAAGGCAAGGTTGTTGTAGGCTTCGGCACGACCTGAAGGATAATCTTCTGAAAGATTTAAAGCCCTTTCAGCCAGCACTTTAGTGGAGTCGAGATTGCGATAATGATAAGCATAAGATTGCTCGTTCAGCTCATCTACCCTTGCCTTATTCGCAGGAGAACAAGCTGAAAGAAAAAGAGTCGCCACCACCAGAACTGATGATGGCGACATGAAACAAAATGATTCGAAATTTAGCATCTCGAATTGAAAAAATCTCAAATTAAGCGCGAGCCTTCGCGATATAGCCGAGAGCCTCCTGACACTTGGCTGTGATGGCAGCCCAGTCGCCAGCAGCAACAGTCTCCTTAGGGAAGAGCTTAGAACCCATACCTACGCAGAGTACGCCAGCCTTGATCCAAGGTGTAAGATTCTCCTCTGTTGGCTCAACAGCACCTGTTACCATGATGTTGCTCCAACGCAAAGGTGCCATAACGTTCTTAACGAAAGAAGGACCACCTACGTTACCTGCAGGGAATACCTTTGTTACGTCGCAACCAGCAGCCTGAGCATTATTGATTTCAGTTACAGAACCGCAACCTGGTGAATAAGGAACCAGACGACGGTTGCAAACTGGAGCAATATCAGGGTTGAAGTTAGGACCTACGATGAAGTTAGCGCCGAGCTGGAGATACAGAGAAGCTGTACCAGCATCAACAACTGTACCTGCACCCAGAATCATCTCAGGGCAAGCCTTGTCGGCCCACTTTACCAACTCACCAAAAATCTCGTGAGCGAAATCACCACGGTTAGTAAACTCGAAAACACGTACGCCACCCTCGTAACAAGCCTTGATGACGTTCTTGCAGATTTCAACATCCTTGTTGAAGAAAACAGGTACCATACCAGTCTCTTTCATGGCTGCCATAACCTGCATTTTGCTAAACTTTGCCATTATCTTATATGAATTAATAATGAATAGTTTATAGTTAATAGGAGCTTCGCCATAAGCAAGACTGCCTATCAACTATAAACTTTAAACTATTATAGTTTATAGGGGCTACGCCATAAGCATGACGGCTATAAACTATTAACTTTTAACTCTAAACTAAATCTATTATCTCTGAACTCGACCATTAGCGTTACCGCCAGCCAGGCTCTCTACCTCGTCAGCAGAAACCAGGTTGAAGTCGCCAGGGATAGTATGCTTCAAAGCAGAAGCAGCTACCGCAAACTCAAGAGCCTCGCCCTGAGTCTCCTTGGTAAGAAGACCGTGGATCAGACCACCTGAGAAAGAGTCGCCACCACCTACGCGGTCGATGATAGGGTTGATGTCGTAGTGCTTGCTCTGATAGAACTCCTTACCATCATAGATGAGAGCCTTCCAGCCGTTGCGTGTAGCTGAGAGAGACTCGCGGAGAGTAGAAACAACATACTTGAAGCCGAACTCCTTCATCATGCCCTTGAAGATTCCGTAGTAACCCTCAGCATCTGTCTTGCCGCCTTCTACGTCAGCATCTGGCTTGAAGCCCAGGCAGAGCTGAGCATCTTCCTCATTACCGATGCAAACGTCAACATACTGCATCAGAGGACGCATAACAGAGATAGCCTTCTCTGAAGTCCAGAGCTTCTTGCGGAAGTTGAGGTCAACAGAAACAGTTACGCCGTGACGCTTAGCAGCCTCACAAGCCAACTTGGTAAGCTCAGCAGCCTTGTCGCTAATAGCTGGAGTAATACCGCTCCAATGGAACCACTGGGCACCCTCCATAATCTTATCGAAATCGAAATCAGATGGGTCAGCCTCAGCAATTGCGCTGTGTGCACGGTCGTAGATTACCTTAGATGGGCGCATAGAAGCACCAGTCTCAGCATAGTAGAGACCTACGCGGTCGCCACCACGAGCGATGAACTCTGTGTTTACGCCATAACGACGGAGACCGTTGACAGCAATCTGACCGATCTCGTGCTTAGGGAGCTTAGAAACGAAGTAAGCATCATGACCATAGTTAGCCACGCTTACAGCTACGTTAGCCTCACCACCACCAGGGATGATACGAAGTGATTCACTCTGAATGAAACGATCATTGCCTTCTGGTGATAAACGAAGCATGATCTCGCCCAATGTTACAATTTTTGCCATGTTTGATAGTTTTAATTTTTTTGTTTTTATTTTGTTTGTTATGAGTAACAAATTAAAATTCCACTTTTTTGTTGAGAAATGAAGTTCAATTATTAGTTGGCGTTCAAATTCGTGGGCAAAAATAACCATAATTTCTCGAATAACGAAATAAAATCGCATTTTTTTTTGTTTTTCGTGCAAAAAAGTTGCTGTGTCTTCGCACAATTCAAAAAAATGTTGTATATTTGCGGCAAAATTCGCACTTGTGGTCGCACACAACAGAATTGCTTAATACTAATTGTGGTCTGTGCACAGCTAGGAAGTACCTGCGACGTTTTATCTATCGTAGCCCCCAGGAGAGGCTCCTTATATAATAAGTACACGCGAGGCAACAAGACCCGTAATGCTAAAAAACAATGGCCGAAAAAATCAGAATCAAGGATATTGCCGAGAGAGCTGGCGTATCCGTTGGAACCGTAGACCGAGTTCTGCACGACCGTCCAAACGTGTCGAAACCTGCACGCGACAAGGTCGAGAAAGCCCTCAAGGAAATGAATTATCAGCCTAATGTGTACGCCAGCGCTCTGGCTTACAACAAATCCTATACCTTCTACCTGCTGATTCCGAAACATGAATCGGAGGCTTACTGGGAGGAAATAGAGGAAGGCGCAAAAAAATGTGAAGATACCCGACGTGACTTCCATATCGATGTAGAGATTCGTTTCTATGAGCGTTCCAGCGAGGAATCGTTCCGCGAAGAAGGCAACAAGATTCTTGAGGCCAGTCCGGAAGGAGTCATCGTGGTGCCTTCATCGCTCGATGTAACCCGCGAGTTTACCGAGGCGTTGCATCACAAAAGCATCCCATTCATCCTGCTCGACTCCTACATGCCCGATCTGCGTCCGCTCTCTTTCTTCGGCCAGGATTCGTTCTGTTCCGGTTTTTTCGCAGCCAAGATGCTGATGATGCTTGCAGCAAAGGAAGATGAAATCCTGCTCATGAGGCAGACCAAGGACGGAAGAGTGGTCAGCAAGCAGCAGGACAACCGAGAGGTAGGATTCCGCCATTACATGCACGACCACTTCCCTAACGTGAAGATTACCGTGCTCGACATGCCGTTGAGCGGCACACGTGCAGAATTTGCAAAAATGCTGGAGAAATTCTTTGCCTCGCATCCGAACATCCACCATTGCATCACCATGACATCAAAGGCGCACATCGTGGGCGACTTCCTGCTGAAGACCAACCGCCGCGACGTTCAGATCATGGGCTACGATATGGTAGAGAAAAATGCCCGCTGTCTGCGCGAAGGAAGCATCTCCTTCCTCATCGCCCAGCACGCCTACATGCAGGGTTACTCCTGCGTAGACACGCTCTTCCAGGCCATCGTGCTGAAGAAGAAAGTTACGCCGGTAAACTATATGCCTATCGAGCTGCTGATGAAGGAAAACGTAGATTTCTATCGCAGAACCCAGCTCTAAGGTGAATTGGCAGAACAAGGCCTCCGCATGGAAGACAATTCATACAGAAACATTATAAATTATAAACAATAAATAAAAGACAGACTACGTATGGAACAATCAAGTTTTATCAAGATTAACCCTGCCGACTCGGTAGTGGTTTGCTTGCGCCCTATGAAGAAGGGTGAAACGATTGAAGTAGATGGCAAGGCCATCACATTATTGCAGGATACTCCTGCAGGACACAAGGTGCTCATCAACGATGCAGCCGAGGGTACAGACATCCTGAAGTATGGCTACCCTATCGGTCACGCTAAGACCGATCTCAAAGCGGGCGAATGGGTAAACGAGAACAACCTCAAGACCAATCTTGCAGGTACACTCGAATATACCTACAACCCGGTTAACGAGCAGCTGAATATCGCCAAGGAAAACCGCACCTTCATGGGCTACGTTCGCAAGAATGGCGAAGTAGGCGTAAGAAACGAAGTATGGGTAGTTCCTACCGTGGGCTGCGTGAACGGCGTGGCTGAGAAACTGGTAGAACTCCTCAAGAAAGAAACAGGCTGCGAAGGTATTGACGCCATCCACGCATGGCACCACAACTTCGGTTGCTCACAGCTCTCGGGCGACCATGAGAATACCCGTAAGGTGCTTCGCGACATCTGTCTGCATCCAAACGCAGGTGCCGTGCTCGTTCTCTCTCTCGGCTGCGAGAACAACCAGCCAGATGATTTCATGAAGATGCTCGGCGACTACGACCACGACCGCATCAAACTTCTTGTAACACAGAAGGTTGAAGGCGATGAGCTCGAGGAAGGCATGAAGATTCTGCGCGACCTCTATGCTCAGGCTAAGGAAGACAAGCGCGAGGATGTTCCGGTAAGCAAGTTGCGCGTAGGTTTGAAGTGTGGCGGTTCTGACGGCTTCAGCGGAATCACAGCCAACCCATTGGTAGGTGAATTTAGCGACTGGCTCGTTGCACAGGGCGGTACAAGCATTCTGACAGAGGTGCCTGAAATGTTTGGCGCAGAAACCATTCTGATGAACCGTTGCGAGAACAAGGAACTCTTCGACAAGACCGTTCACCTGATTAACGACTTCAAGGAATACTTCCTGAGTCATGGTGAGCCAGTTGGCGAGAACCCTTCTCCAGGCAACAAGGCAGGTGGTATTTCTACCCTCGAAGACAAGGCTTTGGGTTGCACCCAGAAGTGCGGACGTGCTCCAGTAAGCGGCGTGCTCCAGTATGGCGACCGTTTGGAGACAACCGGTTTGAATCTGCTTTCAGCTCCGGGTAACGACCTTGTAGCAGCCACAGCTCTGGCTTCAGCAGGTTGCCAGCTCGTTCTCTTCACCACAGGTCGCGGAACCCCATTCGGAACCTTCGTACCAACGATGAAGATTTCTACCAACAGCAATCTGGCTAAGAACAAGCCAAACTGGATTGACTTCAACGCCGGCGCTCTGGTAGAAGGTGTAGAAATGAAAGACTTGGTAAGCAAGTTTATTGATAAGATTATAGCCGTAGCAAGTGGCGAGGAGGCTCGCAACGAGTATAATGGCTATCGTGAAATCTCCATCTTCAAGAATGGAGTAACTCTTTAATTAAGAATAATAAAGAAGTATGAGTAATAAAAAAGGTTTGTTGGCGTTGTCGCCATTATTTTTGCTGATAGTCCTCATCGTGGCTTTTACCGTCTATTCGGTAGACAGCAGCCATAAGGACACCAGCCTCTCGCTCACAGTAGCGTTCATGATTTCGAGCATTTATGCCGTGGCTATTTCCGGCGGAATGCCTGTCAGGAAACGCGTGGACACATACAGCAAGGGTGCCGGCGCCAACAACCTGATGCTCATGCTCTGGATTTACGTGCTGGCTGGTTCGTTTGCCGCATCAGCCAAAGCGATGGGAGCCGTTGATGCAACCGTCAACCTGGCGCTCAGCATCCTGCCAGCCAACATGATTCTGCCAGGACTCTTCCTGGCTGCCTGCTTTATCTCCGTATCCATCGGAACAAGTGTGGGAACCGTAGTGGCTCTGGTTCCGATAGCCGCCGGACTGGCCCACTCGATGGATGCTAACGTAGGCATGATGACCGCCATCATCGTAGGTGGCGCTTATTTCGGCGACAACCTCTCGTTCATCTCCGATACGACTGTTGTTGCCACGCAGACGCAGAACTGCAAGATGAGCGATAAGTTCAAGGTCAACTCCATGATTGTGGTTCCTGCCGCCGTACTCGTCCTCATCGCCTATTCTGTCATGGGAATCGGTCTTCAGGCACCTACCCACATCAACGAGGTAGAATACATGAAAGTATTGCCTTACCTCATCGTCCTCATTACCGCTATTGCCGGCATGAACGTAATGGCTGTTCTCACTCTGGGCACCCTACTCTGCGGCGCCATCGGCATAGGCAGTCATCTTCTGGGTGCCTCCGGAAGCTACGACCTCTTCGGCTGGTTCTCAGCCATGGGCAACGGCATTATCGGCATGGGCGAACTCATTATCATCGCCATGATGGCAGGTGGTATGCTCGAAATCATCCGCGAAAACGGCGGAATCGATTTCATCATCAACAAGATTACAGCCCACGTAAACAGCAAGCGTGGAGCCGAACTTTCTATCGCCGCCCTCGTTTCGATGGTAAACATCTGTACGGCAAATAATACGGTAGCGATTCTGACAGTAGGAAATATTTCGAAAAAAATAGGCGACCGGTTTGGCGTAGACAACCGCAAGGCAGCCAGCATTCTCGACACCTTCTCATGCATGGTTCAGGGATTGATTCCTTATGGCGTGCAGATGCTCCTGGCAGCCGGTCTTGCCAATATCAGTCCGATGGACATTCTTCCTTATCTCTACTATCCGCTGGCGATAGGTGTGGCAGCCCTGCTGGCCATCCTCTTGCGCTATCCTAAGAGATACAGTTAGGAAGACTTCTCAAATCAGAGGAGGGTCTCCTTCTGCGTTAGAGATTTCTTGACAGGAAGAACAAAACTTTATTATTGACTATTATTAAGAACAAGGCTTATGAATTTTCTTCAGCGCAACCTTTTTACTAAGCTCCGTGCCGATAACTTCGGCATAAAGGAAGAAATGGAACCGATGACTACCTTTAAGAAGAAAAAGATAGCTCAGATGCTCAAGAACGTGAATGATGTTCCTGCAGGAGAGGTGAAGATGAACAACAGTTTTCTGAACCGCCGACTCAGCAAGATACAGGAAGACGAACGCCACGCCATCGATACTTCTATCGAGACCATTTATCTGCTGCGCATTATCGTGGCAAACGTAAATGGAATGCTGGCTAACGGAATCAATCTCAGAGGAATCATCCAGTTGGGAGACTATCTGAGAACCCGAGGCGACAAGGTAGATTTCGTAAAACTGGAGAAGTGGCTCGCCAAGCTCCGTATCCAGAGAATCGCCCAACTGGAAGGAAGCGTGCTCATCACCTTCTTCGATTTCGAACAGGACGAAATCCCGTTCGTTCATCACATAGAAAGAGGCGCCTACAAGCTGACGCTCCGTTCGCTCTACTATAATATCATGGACCAGCAGGCCATTCAGTTTGAGCAGACCAGCAGCGGCTTTGTACGCACCACGGGGGGAACCATGCGCAAGAATCTGCGCCGCAGCATGCGCTATCTGCAATACGCTCCGATAGAAACCATGAGCAATTTCATGAACAATTTCTTCCGTTCTCTTTCTGAGATTGAAGAGTAAATTTCAGAAAGATTTGAAGAATGTTTCCGAAGGAAAGAGGCATGTTTTTTGGAATGATTGAAGGGGCTAATCAGGGATTCTTCAGGGCGAAGAGTAAAATAT
>JAJWAL010000072.1:0-3910 GCA_021618535.1 Segatella copri
GCCCATAAGTCACGAATTTTTAACCATTTACAAACACCCGGACAAAAGAGCCGGACAAATTCAATTTGTCCGTGTTTATAATTTAACTTAATTATTTTAACTTTTCTTCGTTCATACACTACGCTGATGCAACCTTCAGCCCGTTCTTAAACCATATGCGAAAGTTCTGTAAAAAAAGAATCGCCAGGAACCTATTCTGTTGCTTCGCTGGCGATTCTGAGAGAGAGAGATTTATCTATGTGTAAATTATGTTTGCTATTCCGCCTGAATACCGAAGTACTCGTTGAGTTCAGCGATGGCAGCGCCATCAGCATTAGGAAGATCCTTCACCAGCTTGCCTTTCTCCAGCAGGAGAATGCGAGAGGAGATGTCGGCAACGAAGTTGAGATTGTGGCTGGAGATGATGACCGTAGTGCCCTGCTCCTTGCAGATGCGCTGAATCATGTGGGCGATAGTCATCTGAGAAGAAGGGTCGAGATAGTTGAATGGCTCATCCAGGAGAAGAACCTTCGGATTGATGATCATCGCTCCGATGATACCAATCTTCTGGCGGTTGCCCTGAGAGAAATCGCGGAGATACTTTTTGGTTCCCATGATTTCATCGTGCATAAAGCCCTCAAACTGCGCCAATCGCTCCTGCAGGGTTTCATCGTCAATGTGATAAACATCAGCGATGAAATCGAAGTATTCCTCAGGGGTGAGGAAGTCGATGAGGAATCTGCCGTCGATGTAACTGCCGGTATATTCCTTCCAGGTCTCACTCTCGTTCACCTTCTGTCCATTGCTTTCCACGAAACCGTCATCAGCCTGAATCAGGTCGAGAATCAGACGAAGCAAGGTGGTTTTGCCCGCACCATTATTACCTACGAGTCCTATCAGCTCGCCCTTTGCAACACCCAGATTATCAATATCGAGTACGGTATTGCCATTATATATCTTTTTGAGATTCTGAATCTTGATCATATTACTTTGAACTTTGAATTTTGAACATTGAACTTTATGATTACCTTGAGCTTTGAACTTTATGATTAGTAAAGCTATTGAATTCTTCACTCTTCGTTCTTCACTCTTCACTTAATTCTCCTAGCTTTCCATGAACTTCTCCATGCGCTTATACTTGTTCTTCTCGAAGATGGCAGCTATCTTGGCGATGAACCATTTGTGGATGGCGATGCTGAAGACTGCCAGCGTTACGCAGGTGACAAACCATGCCGTCTCACCGAAGAAATAATAGACAGCACAGACACCAGCCAGCGGGAAAAGAAAGGCGATGGCATAAAGATTAATCTTCAGATTAGCTCCCTGCATGCTGAACATGGAAGTCTGGAATATCTCCAGACGGGAAGAGAAGAGTGCCGTCGGCAGATTGAAGAGATTGATGAATACTGCCAGACAGAAACCGCTGATAAGCACCTGGATTCCGATTCCTGCCTGCAGGAAAAGGAACGGAAGGGTAAGCAACAAAGCGACAGCACTCACCACCATATAATAATAGAAGCAATTCTGCAGCATCTGTTTAACCTTAACAGGCTTGGTCATCAAACCATGAAAGAAGTTTGCCTCAATACCAAAGGTCCATTGCGACAACACCACCGATGGCAGCAGGATGGCACCCGCCACATAGAGGGTAGTCATAGCCACCTTGTCCCCCATTTCCTGTCCCGCTTCTGCCGGTAGCAAGGCAAAGAGATAGGCATCGAAAAGGAAGATGGCAGTAATCATAATCACCATCGTACGGACACGCTTTGCTCTCAATGTGCCGATATATTGCAGACTGAAGAGGTTGATATGGCGGAAACCACGGAACTTGGAAACCTTCTGCTTCTGCTCGTTATAAATCTTTTCGTGATAGAGATAGGCGGTAAGTCCGGTGAATACCGCTCCAGCAAGGAAGAAGATACCTATCCATCCCATCCATACCGGGAAGAAGGAAGCCACAAACATATACCCTATCAGCACGGCAAACATTCCCATCCATCCCAATATCAAGGGCCATTTCAGAATCCACTCCGTAGCCTTGCGGTAACAGGTGATGTAGATGCCGTCAATATAAGAAAACGCCAGGAACAGAAAGAAGCTGGCAATAACCTGACCTACAGGCAGGAAATAGATAAATACCGGAAGCATAAGCACCGGAAGCACATAGTTCCAGAAGCTCACGAGATTGGTAGTGAGCAGGAACTTGTTCCAGATCTTCTCCGGCACAGGGCGCGACTTCACATAATCATCCATTGCCGTAATATCCCGCTTCATCACCATCTTCATGATGATGTCAGGAATCAACATACCGACAACGATACCGGCTCCCAACAGGGCAGGCATGTCTTCGCCCCCAAGTTCTCCCCCATTCTCGGTGAAGCTGAGAAAGAAGCTCACACCCATCACCACATACAGGAAGATGATGTAGCACGCCACGAAGGCATCTCTCTTATGGAAGTTACGGCGCTGCTGCAACCACCAAAGCCTTAAAAGTAATCTCAACATAAATTATTCTTTTTATGGTTTACGGGCACAAAGGTAAACAAAAATATCCAAAATCTCCTACAAAATGATAGAAATAACTTAAAAATAACATTAGATGAAAAGTAAGAGAAAGCAGAAAGAGAAGAAAAGAAAGAATAGGAACATACGCAAAAACGGCATCTCCTCACGAAGATGCCGTTTCATCCAAACTAACATTAACTTATATATCAACTATTCATTAAAACTATTATAAACCTAAAAGTCAACCTAAACGTATGTCATCTAAAACTTATAATACTCTTATTCAGGCTGAACCGGCAAGATGTTATCATCCTCATCATAGAAGAGAGGAGCCACCTTTACGCTGCGAAGCCAGGTTGTATCATTTGATGGCACACAGTCGTGATGGAACAGATACCACTGTCCCTTGTACTCACAGATACTGTGATGGGTTGTCCAACCTACTACCGGTTCCAGAATGACGCCCTTGTAAGTGAACGGACCATAAGGATTATCACCTACAGCATAGCAGAGATAATGGGTATCACCTGTAGAGTAGCTGAAGTAATACTTGCCCTTATACTTATGCATCCAACTGGCCTCGAAGAAGCGATGTGGATCATCAGCTGGCAATACATTACCCTTTTCGTCAACGATGACAACAGGCTTTGGCATTTCTGCAAACTGCTGCACATCATCCGTCATCATGGCTACACGAGATGGCAACGGATTCTCCTTGCCCTCTGGAAGATGCTCATCCTTCAGTGCCTTGTTGTCCTTGTACCACTGAAGCTGACCGCCCCAGATACCACCGAAGTAGCAGTAAATCTTGCCATCATCATCCTTGAACACGCAAGGGTCGATGCTGTATGACTTGCGGATAGGGTCGGCATTCGGAACGAAAGGACCTTCAGGCTTATCAGCCACAGCCACACCGAGATGGAACACGCCATTATAATCCTTGGCAGAGAAGATGAGATAGTACTTGCCATCCTTCTCTACTACATCGTTGTCCCACATCTGCTTCTCAGCCCATGGCACATTCTTCACATCGAGAATCACACCATGATCGGTTACCTCACCTTCCATCACATCGTCCATAGAGAGAACATGATAGTCTTTCATCTGGAAGTGACCGCCATCATCGTCGAAGCTTTCGCCGCTATCCCAGTCATGAGATGGGTAAACATACAGGCGACCGTTAAACACATTGGCAGATGGGTCTGCCATATAATCCTTTGGGAACAAATATCTTGCTTTCATTGTTGTTTATTATTTTAAGAGATGTACAATATTATCTAAAGAGATTTTACTTAAAGAGATTGACGATTTCCTTCACCACTGGCTTCACCTCGTTGTTGCGGTCGATGAGCAGTGGATAGTTGGTTCTGCCAGGGATAGGCCAGCCATTCAACCAAGAGTGACCATCGTTGACACCCCAGAAGGT
>JAJWAL010000072.1:4010-15779 GCA_021618535.1 Segatella copri
ATGCTCTTCTCATACTCAGCATAGTCAGGATAATCAAAACCATTGTGGCTCTGCATACCTACTGCATCGATACGGAGACCCTTAGCCTTCAAATCGCGAACCAGCTTGCAGATAGCCTCTCGCTTGGCTGGCTTCGAAGTAGAATAATCATTGTAGTAGAGTTCCACGTTTGGATCAGCCTCATGAGCAAAGCGGAAAGCCAGTTCGATGAACTCCGGACCGATAATCTTATAATATAAAGACTTGCGGTAAGAGCCATCATCCTCGAAAGCTTCGTTCACAACGTCCCAACCCTTTACTCTACCTTTATAATGAGTAACCACATTCATAATATGGTTATACATTCTGCCGATAAGCACTTCACGGCTTACCAGATTACCCTTAGCATCGGTAAACATCCACTTAGGTGGCTGAGAATGCCAAACCAGACAATGACCTATCAAGGTCTTGCCGTTCTTCTCTGCCCAGTCAGCGAGTTTATCGCCATCGGTGAAATCAAAGCGATTCACCTCCGGATGATTCTTCTCGCCCTTCATACAGTTCTCGGCAACCACCTGGTTAAACTGTTTCTTCACTACTTCCTCACCTGCCGGGTCTTGTCCATTAGGCAAATCTGTATTAATGGCAGCACCTACCAGGAAGTACTTACCCATAGCTTCCTGGAATGTTGGGATTTGAGCTGCAGAGTTCGCTTTTTGTGCGAAAGCTGTTGAAGCAAGCATCAGCCCCAGTGCCAGAGTTGTGATCTTTTTCATATCTTATATCTATTTTTCTCGTTAATAATTATAGTCTCTAGTTTTCTTCCTTGTGTCGGGCCTCAATCTTCTTGTTGATGTCGTCGATGACCTCATCGGTCAACTCATATTTAGAGATGATGAACATCGCCAAGCCCAGCAAGATGGCAGGAATCACACATACCAGCCAACGGATACCTTCCTGTGCCAGAGGAGTCTGCTGCTCCAAATCGTTCATGAAGTAAGCACCGGCAGCATTACCTACCGACATCATGGCGAAGGCTGTAATGAAGAAGAGTGCCACGATACGGAGAGGACGGTTGTGGAAGAATTCTGTCCACAGGTCGCTCACCTTAACATTCTTGGTTTCCTTCTCATCCATTACCACACGTTCCTTGGTTTGGGTAAAGCAGAATACCAGAAGGGCGAAACCTACCAGGGCAAAAATCAGCATGGCAACAAACCAGGCATTACTGTCGGTAGGAAGAGAGTTGCCCTCCTGAGCAGCTGCTGCCTGATAACCGGTCCATGCAAGAACTGCACCAGGAATAACACCACCCAAAGCCATACCTGCCTTATAGAAGATACCGGTCAGGGCATTGACGATGCCGGCAATACGCTTGCCGCTGGTAAATTCTGCAAAAGAGATAACCTCTGGAATCAGAGCCCACATATATCCTGTAGCTACGATTACGCCTGTTGATTTGATGAACTGAGCGATATAAACCAGCGTGATATGATCCTTTACAGGTCCCATCTTACTGATGATATAAAGCATCGCCATACCCACGATAGCCACAGTAAGGAATATGTAGAACATATTCTTCTTGCCCACCTTTTTCTTGATGGCAGGAACCAGTGGCATAAAGATGAAAGATGGCAAAGAGCCCAAACCCATGAAGAGTGCCATCTCGATAGGGAGATCCTTGGCTGCAGCGAGCATCGCTACCAGGATTGGAACACCAGCCGATACACAGAGTCCACCCACATTTGCCATGAACATACGTACAGAGGTAAGAATAGTTATTTCGTCTGTATCGCGGGTCAGAGAAGAGTTCAAGGCTCCGTAAGGCACATTGATCAGTGTATAGAGCATAGACAAGCCTACGTATGTTACATAGGCATAGATAAGTTTGATGGTTTCTGTCTGTCCTTCCATACCATTCCAGAAACAGAGGATGGCAAGTACGGTGAGTGGCAAACCCGCCAGGACGAGATATGAACGATACTTACCCCAACGTGGATTATGCTTATCTACATAAGTTCCCACCAACGGGTCCCAGAGTACATCGACCAAGCGAACCACCAAGAACATGGTGGCAGCAACACCAGGATTAAGTCCATAGATGTCGGTGTAGAAGAACAACAGATACATGCAGATGGTCTGGTAGATGAGGTTTTGCGCCAAGTCTCCAGATCCGAATCCGATGCGTTGTAGCCAATTCAGTTTGTAGAATCCCTTAGATTCCTGTGTTACAGATGTCTGTTCCATATTTTATTCTGTCATTAAGTTTACACCTTATTATATATATAACATAAAAGATGCATATAATATATTTACTTCAATTTCTCTGCGGCAAACTTGCCCATTGCCTCATATCCCTTCGGATTAAGATGCAGCCAGTCGTCAGAATACTCAGCCTTCAGACGCTGAGGGTCTTTCGGATCGCGGGTCAGCTCATCGAAATCGATAACCTCGTCGAAGGCACCACTTTTTCTGATCCATTCGTTCACGGTCTGTCGCATCGCCTCGTGCCAGAAAGAATACCATCCGTTTCCCTTGGTTGGAGTGATGGTTCCGCCATACACCTTGATTCCCTTTGCCTTGGCTTTCGCTATCAGCACCTTGTAGCAGGCAATCAGGGTATCTGTTACATGCTCATAATTTCCGCTGCAGCAACCGATATCGTTGGTTCCCTCGAAGATGATGAGTTTATCTACACCTGTCTGTCCCAGGATATCACGGTCGAAACGTTTCATGGCTGGTTCGCTCAATCCACCTTGCACCACGCAGTTGCCACCGATACCGAGATTCAATACGCCGTATGGCTTCTCTGCATTCAGGGCATCCGAGAGGAAATCGGTCCAACGGTTCTGGTGGTTAGTAGTACTTCCACGGCCATCGGTAATAGAGTTTCCGAGGATAGCCACCACAGGAGTAGCCTTATCGGTCTTCACATCAATGGCTGAAAGATTATACCAATGGTCAGCCTTTTCCTGCTTATCGAAAGCAGCATCGGCAGGTTTCACCGCCTTGCCCTTCACATTACTTACGATATAAGATGTGGTACGTGAACCACGATGAGATGTTGCATTCACTGGAGTCTGCTTACCATAATCAATGGTAATCGTGAGACGCTGTCCACTCTTCAGTGCATACTTCAAATCATCAGAGAAGATAGCCTTGCCGGGAGCAATGGTTACATTCTTCTTGCCATTAAACTTGAGATACTTCACGGTCTTGGCATGGATGCCCCAGTTAGAAGGCACATCGGTATCTGCAATATACACCGATTTGATTTCTACCGGTTCCTTACTCTGCTCATTGCTGAGCTTCACTCTGAGTTCCTCTCCGCCAAAAGATACATGAACTACCTGTCGACAAGAGCGGTTACTTAAACTTTCCTTAGGCATATCTCCTTTACCAGTCCATTCCACTGCAGTAGCCCAAGATCCTTTCCATACCTTCTGGGCAAAAGCTACAGAACTTGACGCAGCCAATACGAGCGCCAGCGATAAGATTTTGATTGCTTGTTTATTCATTGCTATTATGATGCTTTTAATGTTTCTATTGTTGTTGACGATGCAAATTTACTAATAAGTAATGAAATAACAGGTATTTAATAGTTACCATTACCTTTCTATTTGTTTCATACTTGCAAAAAGAGCGCAAAAAGATAAAGAAACAAAAAGAAATGAAACATTTTGTTGCATTAGAATTTGTTTCTTTCATTGTTTTTTGTTACTTTTGCAGCCGTAACAACCTAATTTAAACAAGAAAACGGACAGAAAATATGAAGCATATCAGACATTGCCTCACGGCACTCTTCGCTATCGCCATCTCGCTCATGGTATGGGCAGACAGTGGTGAACTTTTCACATCGGGCAAACTGTCAAGTTCGCTTATCAACTGCATTGTGCAGGATAAATACGGATATATCTGGGTGGGAACCGAATACGGACTCAGCAAGTTTGACGGCTACCGCTTTACCAACTATCTGCACAATGAAGAAGACACAACCTCCATTACCGACAACATTATCTCCGACCTGCTGGTAGATAAGAAAGGTAACCTATGGATAGGTTGTGCCAAGGGACTGATGCGCTATAATTATGAGACGAACGACTTCGCCCGTCTCCAGTTTCCTGATGGCAGAAAGCCACGTATCTATTCAATGGTAGAAAGTCACAATGGCGATATTCTGCTGGGTACAGCAGGATATGGTCTCTATTCAGTAAAAGACCAAAATACCCAGAAAGAAACAGAAAAACTTTTCTCTATCAGACAGGAAAGGCAATACGCTGAGCGCGATTCTGATGTATTCTTTACTCATATCTATGAAGATAAGCATCATTATCTCTGGCAGAGCAGTCACCTCTCCACCTTTACCCGTTTCATCAAGAAACAAGACAAGGTGCAGCGCAAAGACTTCAAATCGCCATGCGGAGCACCTGTGGCTTTCATCCAGCATCGCCCGCAGGCCATGCTCATCGTCTGCATGTATGGCATCGTCTATTATGATTACCGGACAGGCCGCATCGCTGATGCCGGCTACGACTTTGGCGGTTATCAGAATAATGTAACCATCAACAATGCTACCTTCGACCACGAAGGCAACCTCTATATCAGTACCTCTGAACATGGTGTTCTCATGATCAGGAAGGGAAGCAACAGGGTAGAACAGTTGGAGAACAGCAACAGCAGTTTCAATCTGGCTACCGCCTTCGCCAACGATATCATCGAAGATAAGGACAACAATCTCTGGATAGGCTGTTACAAGAAAGGTCTGTATCTGATTAACCAGCGCCAGCAGGCTTTCAACAGTTGGAGTTTTTCGGCACAGAACTACATCATCGGCAGCAGCGTTTCATCTATTGCACAAGGCGAGAAGGGTGAAACATGGTGTACGGTACAGAACAGTGGTGTGTTCTGTTTTGATGCTTCAGGCAAGATTATCGCCCACCCTCAGTCACCCGCCGGTACTTGTATCATCTATAAAGACCGGCGTGGCGATTACTGGATCAGCAATGGCAGCGCACTCTACAGCTACAACCCTCATACAGGTACATACCAGCAGAAACTCGCCTTTACCAGCGCCGGCATCTACTGTATGACCGACGATGCACAGGGCAACCTTTACATTTCTGTATACAGCAAAGGCCTATATATATATAATGTGGGAAGCGGCAAGGTTACCGTTCTGAACATGCAGCAAAGAGGCAACAGAGGATTTCTCTGCAACGACTGGGTGCGCAGCATGGCGCTCGACCATACAGGACATTTATGGATAGGAACCTCTAATGGAGTTTCCTGCCTTAATACCCGAACGCTCAGTTTCAAGGATTTCGGATGGAACAATATTCTGAAAGACAGACAGGCGAATGGTATCTGCGAAAGTAAGAACGGCGATATAATCATCGGTACCGAAGAAGGGCTCTATCTGTTTGACAGAAAGAACAACAAGACGATGAACTTTCCTCATGCCGAAGCGTTGAAAGGCAAGCAGGTTTGCAGTATCATCAAAGACCGGAAGGGTGACTTGTGGGTAAGTACAACCATGGGCATCTGGCAGTATGAACAGAAGAACAGACAGTTTATCGGCCACATCAACGGCAACGGACTTACTACCCGTGAGTACGTGCTGGGCTCTTCCATGCATACCGCCAACGACCTTATCGCCTTCGGAACCAGTGATGGTATCACAACCTTCTATCCTGACGTTGTCAGGGCCAAAAAGATGGAACTGGGAGATGTACATCTCACCAACTTCATCATCGACGGAAAGCCAATCAACTGCATGGCAAAAGACTTCAGCATTCCTTACTCCCAGAATTCATTCACTCTGGAGTTCTCGCTGCTCAACTACAGAAACACCGATAATATCAGTTTCCAATACCGCATCAACGACGGCAAATGGAACAGCACCAATGAAGGAGCCAATACCGTAGCATTCAACAAGTTGAAACCGGGCGACTATACGTTGGAAGTAAGAGCAACCAGCAATGGCAGATATTCCAAGAATCCTACCGTCATCAACATCAAGGTATGCGACCCTTGGTATGCATCACCCGAGGCATATCTCCTCTATATTCTGATCATAGCAAGCATCATCCTGTATGTCATCTACACATACGAGCGCCGCCGCAAGGCAGACCTGGAAGAGACCAAGATGCAGTTCCTCATCAATGCCACCCACGACATCCGCTCGCCGCTGACATTGATCATGGGACCGCTCAACAAACTGAAAGCAAGATTAACAGATGCCGAAAGCAAACAGGATATCGATACCATCGACCGCAATGCTCAGCGTCTCTTGCTCCTGGTAAACCAGATACTTGACGAGCGAAAGATAGACAAGAACCAGATGCATCTCCACTGCCAGGAAACTCCGATCAAGGAATTCCTGCATGGCATTGTTTCGCTCTACCGCTTCAATGCACAGGAGCGCAACATCACCCTTTCGCTCAAAGAAGACGAAAGCCTCAGCAGCGACAAAGGCAAACTGAAGGTTTGGATAGACCGCATCAACTTTGACAAGGTTATCTCCAACCTGCTCTCCAATGCCATGAAGTATACCTTTGATGGCGGCGAAATTACCATTATCATAGGTAAAGACGAAAAGAATGCCATTATCAGGGTAGAAGATACAGGCATCGGACTGAAAGAAGAGAAAACCGACCGTCTCTTCCAACGTTTCTATCAGGGAAACAACAGCAGCGGACTCCATATCGAAGGAACCGGTATCGGACTCAACCTCTGTAAGGCATTTGTAGAAATGCACGGAGGCAAGATTAAGGCATACAACCGTACCGACGGCATCAAAGGCTCCTGCTTCGAAGTAAGTATTCCGCTGGGCAACAGTCATCTGCAGCCAGGTGAGATTCTGAAAGAAGAAGACAAAAAGGAGCAGGAGATTACCAAAAAGAAAGTACAGGCCAACCGCAACTTCAATATCCTGATAGTTGACGATGACAGCGAGATTGCCCAATACATCAAGACCGAACTGAGCGACTGGTACCGCTTTGAGCATGCCAGCAACGGCAAGGAAGGTTTGAAGATGCTGCTCACCGGCAAATACGACCTTGTGATAAGCGACGTGATGATGCCGGAGATGGATGGAATCACGATGCTCAAGAACATCAAGAGCAACAGCAACATCAGCGATATTCCTGTCATCCTGCTCACCTCGAAGAGCGAGGTGGAACACCGGTTGGAAGGACTTCGCAGAGGAGCCGATGCTTTCCTGGCAAAGCCTTTCGACATGGAAGAGTTGCATATCCTTATCGACAACCTGGTGGATAATGTGCGACGCATCCGCGGCAAATACAGCGGAGCACAGGGTCAGAAGGCGAAGATTGAGCAGATTCAGGTAAAGGGCAACAACGATGCCCTGATGGAACGCGTGATGAAATATATCAACGCCCATCTTGCCGACCCGGACCTCAATGTAGAGAAACTTACCGAGGAGGTAGGTATCAGCCGTGCGCAGCTCCACCGTAAACTGAAGGAGATTGCTGGTGTTTCTGCCGGAGAATTTATCCGTAACCTCCGTCTGGAACAGGCGGCACGACTCATCGAAGAGGGACAGATCAATATCACGCAGGTAGCCTACTCTGTAGGTTTCAACAACCAGACCCACTTCTCTACCGTGTTCAAAAAACACTATGGCATGTCGCCTAGCGAGTATGCTGAAACAAAGAGAAATGAGAAATAAACAACAAATAGAAGATAATAAGGTATTTTTTCGTATCTTTGCAGCAGAAACAATAACAATACAAACTAACGGTCTGCAAAGATATGAAGAAATACCTCATTTTATTATTTACGGTACTTACATCACTCCATGTTTCTGCACAGAGTGACGGTTCACAGTTATGGCTCGGAAAGCAGTATGCTAACTCATGCCAAGTCATCTCACAGTTGCCGGATGATGCAACAGTCAAGATTGCCAAGCAGGAGTTGGAAAACAACTGGCGTGGCAAGAATGTAGAGCTCAAGATAGACAAGGCTCTGAATCTTGGCGAGGGCTATAACATCTACGCCCGTCCTGCCCATCAGGGCGACAACATTCAGTACGAAGCAACCATCACCGCCAGCAATCCTATCGGTTTGCTCTACGGTGCCTACGAGTTGATTCGACTTCAGAACACCGATGCCTACAACACTGGTAGCGGCAAACAGCAGAACTTCAGCAAAGCTATCAATGAGACCGAGAAACCTCAGGTGGGTCTCCGCATTCTCAATCATTGGGATAATCTGGATGGCAGCATCGAACGTGGCTATGCCGGTAAGAGCATCTTCAAATGGGAAGAAATCAAACTCGGAAAGAACGGCAAAGGCGGCAGCATCAGCAAGAGTCTTCACGACCGTCTCATCACCTACGCCCGTGCCAACGCCTCTTTGGGCATCAACGGCAGCGTGCTCAACAATGTGAATGCATCACCAAAGATGATGACAGCTGAATATATAAATAAGGTGAAGGTCATCGCCAACATTCTGCGTCCTTACGGCATCCGGGTATACCTCAGCATCAACTTTGCTTCTCCTATGGCTTTAGGCTACACCAAGACTGCCGACCCACTGGATAAGAAGGTTCAGCAGTGGTGGAAGAAGAAGGCAAAGGAGATATATGCTACCATCCCAGACTTTGGCGGATTCCTGGTAAAAGCCAATTCTGAAGGACAGCCTGGTCCTGGCGACTACCACCGCACACATGCCGATGGAGCCAACATGCTTGCCGATGCCGTCAAACCATACGGGGGCATCATCATGTGGCGAAGCTTTGTATATGGTGCCAACCATAAGGGAGAAGACCGTGTGAAGCAGGCTGTGAGCGAATTTAAGGGAATGGACGGCAAGTTCCGTGACAACGTAATCCTTCAGTCAAAGAATGGTCCGCTCGACTTCCAGCCTCGTGAGCCATACGCTCCTATCTTCGACAACATCAAACAGACTCCTCAGATAGCAGAGCTTCAGATTACCCAGGAATATCTCGGACAGTCAAAGCATCTCACCTATCTCGCACCTATGTGGAAGGAATTCTTTGGCTTTGTCAATCCAGATAAACTGGTTGGAATCTCAGGTGTAGCCAATATCGGTGATGATGCCAACTGGTGTGGTCATCCTTTCTCACAGGCAAACTGGTATGCTTTCGGTCGCCTGGCATGGAATCCTTCACTTACAGCCGAAGAGATTGCTCATGAATGGCTCGTACAGACCTATGAGAACCAGGACGAGAGATTCACCAAACCTGTAGAAATGATGATGATGACTTCCCGTGAAGCTTGCGTCAACTATATGATGCCATTGGGCTTGCATCATATCTTTAAGTTCGACCACCACTACGGTCCGGAACCAGATGGTTTCATCGCAAGTTATCCTTTGGAATGGTGCCCAGTATACTACCATAAGGCAGATGCCCAGGGTGTCGGTTTCGACCGCTCATCCAAGGGCACAGATGCTGTCGGTCAGTATCCGGAACCATATCGCAGTCTGTATGATAACATCGAGACCTGTCCTGAAGAATATCTCCTGTGGTTCCACCATGTAGCCTGGGATTACAAGATGAAATCAGGCAGCACCCTCTGGCAGGAACTCTGCATGAAGTACAACATGGGTGTAGCCATGGTAGAAGTATATCGCGACTATTGGCACACCTCGGCTAAACAGTACATGAAAGGACATGAACAGGAATGGCAGCATACCGATTCATTGCTCAATGTGCAGTTGGAAAACGCCAAGGAATGGCGCAATACCTGTCTCAAGTATTTTCAAACCTTTTCTAAAATGAAGATTTATGAATAAAATCGTATTATCTTTTCTAGCATTATTATGCTGCATCAATATACAAGCTGGAGTGAAACTGCAGAAGCAAGGCTCTGCAACCCAGCTTGTTGTCAATGACAAGCCGATGCTTCTCCTGGCTGGCGAGTTGAGCAACTCTGCCGCAACGAGTCCTGCCGACATCAGGAAAGCATTGAAACAGATGAAGAATAGCGGAGTCAACTCCGTCTTCGTTCCTGCATACTGGGAATTTGTAGAACCAGATGAGGGCAAATATGATTTTGCGCTCGTAGACAGCGTCATCACAACAGCCCGTAAGCATGACTTGAAGATTGTCTTCCTATGGTTTGGTGCCTGGAAGAACTCTATGAGCTGCTATGCTCCATTATGGGTAAAGGAAAACACCAAGCGTTTCCCTCGTTCACTCACAGAGAACGGTAAACCTCTGGAGATATGCACAGCCTTCAGCGACACCCTGCTTCAAGCAGATAAACGAGCATTCTGCGAACTGATGAAACACATCAAAGCAGTAGACAGTCAGGAGAATACCGTTATCATGATGCAGGTAGAAAACGAAATCGGCATGCTCGAATCTGCCCGCGACCACTCTCCTCTTGCCGAGAAAGCTTACAAGCAGACAGTTCCTGCTCCATTGCTCAAGGCACTCAAGCTCAAGAAGAAAGGTACATGGGCTGAAGTTTTCGGAACAGACCGTTATGCTGACGAGAAATTCCAGGCATATTATTATGCCAAGTATGTAGAGCAGCTAGCCTCAGCAGGCAAAGCCATCTACAATATTCCGATGTATGTAAATGCTGCGATGAACAGCCGTGGCAGAAAACCAGGCGAATATCCTTCTGCCGGACCACTTGCTCATCTGATTGATATCTGGAAATGTGGTGCACCAAGTATCGACATCTTTGCACCAGACATCTATGATACCGGTTACAAGGGATGGGTAGAGAAATACAAGCGTGCTGACAATCCTTTCTTCACTCCAGAAGTGAAATGCGATGTCAACAGTGGTGTAAAGGCATATTATACCTTCGGTGAAACAGATGCTATCAGTTTCAGTCCGTTTGCTCTCGATGAAGCTAACTACAAGGTGAAAAAAAGTCTCAGACGCTCATATAAGGTTATCAACCAGCTCTCCCCTATCCTGCTTCAGCATCAGGGAAAGGGCAAAAACTGGGGATTGCTCTTCGACCAGGAAGATAAAGAACGCATCATCGAAGATGGTGATATCACCATGACTTGCCGCCACTTCTTCACGCTGCCTTGGGATCCTCGTGCTACAGATGGAAGCAAATGGCCAGAAGGCGGTGGCTTGATCGTGAAACTTGCCAAGAACGAATACATCATAGCAGGTAATGGAATCGTCGTAGTCTTCCAAAGCAAGACTGAAAAAGCGCAAGCTGAAGAAAAGAAACTCGGTGAGGACGGATTTGTTGACAATGGTGGAAATGAAACAAAGAAACAAGTCGCAACTTTCAAAGGTAAGCGTATCGGAATCGGATATGTTGACCAGGTTGAAGTAGACAAAAACGGCAAATTACAGTTTATCCGCCGTGACAATGGCGATCAGGACCACCAGGGACGCCATGCCCGCATCTCATGTGGAGACAATAAAATACTCCACATCAAACTATACGAATACTAAAACGTCTATATATAATAAGGTATAAAGGGGATTTGCAGCTGCATATCCCCTTTTTTCTGCCCAAATATGTCTGTTTTATTGTACATGAAACATTTTAAAACACGCAAGATACAAATTTTAACTACACTTTACAAAAAAGGACATATCTTTGCAGCCGTAAACAATTAACAAAATAGTGAGTAATAAACATTTTATACACCTATAAGCTGTTAAATTATGAAGTTAGATTTAAAACAAACAACGATCTTAATGGGGGGGGGCTTATGTGTTCCGCACTTGGAATGTATGCTCCAGAGGTACAAGCTAGCAATGGAGAAGCAAATTCTCTAATAGCAGCTTCAGTACAACAAACAAAAAAGGTTACAGGTAAT
>JAJWAL010000073.1:0-15777 GCA_021618535.1 Segatella copri
CAAGAGCAGCACCCGATGCATTCTTAGGCGCAATATCTACCGCCATCAAACCACCGAGGAAGCAAAGCAACACGCCGATGCTCAAACCGAACAGTACCATCGCCGTAGCATCAACCCAGAGATGATGGCCCGGAATCAGCAGGAACAGACAGAGCGCCAACGCATTCAGCAAGCCGAAGATAACGGCTGGCAAATAACGGTTGCCCTTGAAAATCTTATCAGATACCAGTCCGGATGATACGGTTCCCACAATACCCAGGATAGAGTTGATAGAGATGATGAAGCTGGCATCAATCGTAGTATATCCCTTCTCGTTCTCAAGATAGAAGATACCCCAGCTGTTAACAGCATAGCGGCTGATATACATGAAAGCACTACTCAAGGCTAGAATCCAGATGAGCGGATTCTTCAAAACCGCACTCTGTGCCTTGTTGTAAGATTCCGTGTCCTGCTTCTTTTCCTCTACCTTGATACCCGGCAGAGTAACACCCTTGCTGGTAGGTGTATCGTGGAAGAAAGTAAGGAGCAGGACAACGCCCGCCAAACCTACTATTGCAGCTCCGATAAAACCATATTGCCATCCGAAGGCACTCACGATGGAAGCCACAAAGATGAAGGTCATCGCCTCACCTATATTATGGCTCGCACTCCAGAATCCGTAGAACGTTCCTCGGTTCTTATCGTTAAACCAGCGGGAGAGGCCTACCACGCAGGAGGCAGCTCCCATCGACTGGAACCATCCGCTCAATCCCCACAAAACTGCGAAGAGGATGAAGGAATTGGTAAAGCCCAAAGCCAGATTCACCAAGGCTGTAACGAGCAGACCGGTAGACATCAGTCGCTTGATGTTGCTTCGGTCAGCAAGGAAACCGTTGGTAAACTTACCGATAGCGTAAGTGAAGAACAAGACAGAGCCTATGATACCGAGCTCAGTTTCTGAGAATACGCCATTATCTACAATCGGTTTTTTGATTACGTTCAGGCTGAGTCGGCACACATAATATGTACCATATCCTATGGTAGCAGAAAGGAAAGTAGCCCATTGCAGACGTTTCAGTTTTCTTTCGTTTTCCTCAGGTGTTGAGGCTTTAGCCGGAATCGGTTCCGAAACCTTATAGAAGTCTATTATTTTCTTAAACATATAATCCTTAGTTGTTATTTATGAAGTTTCTTTGCTCTCAAATAATCGAGAAGCAGGGCAGGACGATCGGTCTGAATCAGTTTGAATCCCTGTTGGATAAGCCATCCCCAACTTTCATCAGGTTGTTTCAGTTCAACAGCCCTATCATCGTCGTGCTCAGCATTTTGTGCAGGCCATAAGGCGTTGACAAATACTTTGATGCCGTTGTCGTTTAGCTTTTTAATCAGTTCAAATACCTTATCGTTTACTTGAGAAAATCTAACCTCAAAGGCTAGAGGTTTCTCATTCTGCAAGTAACTGTCGATAATGCTTTCTGCCTCAGGCTTGCATAAGTCTGCCTTAGGCATGAAAATTACTTTGTCTAGAATATCGCCATGCTGTTCCTTAATCGTTTGATAAGGTATCTTTTCCTTGACAACACATTGGTTAGCCGTTCCGGTTTCTTCAAGAATCTTTTGAACATCTTCAAAGTATTCATAGCCCTTGTCAACATTCACCAGAATTTTTCCCTTACAGAGCAACATGGTTTCTCTAAGTGTAGGAATCTTATGACGGGTAAGGCAGCCTGCGCCGTTCTTCAACCTGAGTTCTTTCAGTTCAGCCAGCGTATAGTCTTCCGGTTTTCCTGTACCATTGGTTGTGCGGTTCAGCGTATTGTCGTGCATCAGGATAAGTTCTCCATCCTTGGTTTTCTTCAAGTCCAGTTCAACCATGTCTACTCCCATGTCTATGCAGTTCTGAAATGCCTGAAGTGAGTTTTCGGGAGCATTACGCCAATCGCCACGATGCGAAACCACCAAGACTGATTGCTTGGCAGGAGCAGATAATTCAGAGAGGATTTCATTTAGGTGCTGTGCATAACTTGCAATAGCAAGCATGCACAACAAACCTAAACTTGTTAACCTTTTGAACATATATGCGAAACCTATTTGTATGTTACTTATGAAGTTTCTTGGCTCTCAAGTAATCAAGAAGCAAAGCAGGACGGTCAGTCTGGATAATCTTGGTACCCTGACCAACAATCCATCCCCAGCTCTCTTCTGGCTGTTTGAGTTCTACGGCGCGATCATCATCATGTCCACCGCAAAGCTCAGGCCAAAGTGTGTTGATGAAAACTCTTGCTCCACTATCACGTACTTTCTTAATCAGGCGGCGAGTGTTGGCATCGTCAGTCTTGAATACCAATTCGTAAGCCTTTGGTTTCATATTCTTGATGTAACCGTCGATTACCTCTTCTGCTCCAGGCTTGCTGAGGTTAACTACAGGCATGAAAATCATCTTGTCGAGAACGTCGCCATGCTCAGCCTTTACCACCTCGTAAGGAAGTTCAGCCTTGATGATGCATTGGTCAACTGTACCAGTCTCCTTCAATACCTTCATGGCATCGTCGAAGTAGTCGTAGCCCTTGTCAACATTTACCATGATTTTGCCCTTGCAGAGTTCCATTACCTCACGGAAAGTTGGAATCTGATGGCGGGTCTTGCAGCCTACACCATTCTTCAGGCGGAGCATCTTCAAAGAATCGAGGGTATAGTTCTCTGGGAATCCCTTACCATTCATGGTTCGGTCAATCTTCTTGTCGTGCATCAGAACCAGAACGCCATCCTTTGTCTTCTTCAAGTCCAACTCAACCATATCAACACCCATGTCGATACAGTTCTGGAATGCCTGAATAGAGTTTTCAGGAGCATTACGCCAGTCTCCACGATGAGAAACTACCATAACATTTTCTTTTGCAGGCTTGTTGAAATTCTTAAGAATCTCTTTCAGATTGCTTTGTGCAAAGCTCACCGAAGTGAGCATGCACAACAAAGATAAAATATAAATCTTCTTCATTTTAATTCAATTTACCGTCTTTCCAAACTAACTTTTCTCCCCAGAAAGGAACAACAGAGTTCTCGCAGTTAAGCTTGCTGGCTCTTTCTAAGGCTGAATTCAAACTCCATCTAGACTCTTCCTCGCTTTCGTGAGAAAGTTCCAGAATGTGTGAGAGTAATACATAGTCAGGCTTTGTCTGACCGGCACCAGTACCGATAATGTTGTTCTCGGTAAGCGCATTAGGTGCGTAGCGAGGAATCAAAACATTAACGTGTGGCAGAATGTTGGTATACTGAGCAGCCTTGAAGTTAGAGTCGCCAGTATGGAGCATTGTGAAGTTGCCACTATCATCGCCACATTCAAAAGTAAATACAGAAACGAAGTTTGATAAGCCAGAGTTGTTATGGTCTGTAATAGACACATGAATCTTGATGTTATTAAACTGATAATCGGTATTTTCCTTAGAAGTATAGCCACCCTTTATCCAGTTAGAATAAACAGGCTTTCCTGCATTCAGCATCGCGTTGATGAGAGCTGTGTTGTAGTGATCCTGGTGTTTGTGAGTAATACAGAGGAAATCCAGATAAGGCTCCAGTTTCTCTGCCCAGCGATGGTTGATGTCAATACCAAAGCAAGTGGTAGGAGTCTTTACGATGTAACCCATATTGTAGAGCTGCCAGATGCATGTAGTACCATTCTCAACGGTAGTCGTCTTGATGGCATTAATTACATGATCCAGAGACAAACGGTAGAACGCCAGCATAGGGTCGTACTTTTCTCTCATTTCAGCAGACTGGTCCAAAGAAGCAATATAGCTTTCAAAGAAATCAGAAGTGCAGTCGTCTGCCATCTTCTGTATCTTCTTTAGAACTTCAGATCTTTCCGCATTGAGAGGTTGCTGCTGTAATGGAGTAGTAGCCCACAAAGCTTCAGCCACCTCTTTTGCTGTCTTCATGTCGGTAGTTTCACCTATTTCGACAGGCTGCGCATAAGTCATTCCATCTTCGTCACTTCCACAAGAGCAGAGGGCGCAAGCGAATAATGCGATGAATAAATATATCTTTTTCATACTGATTCAAATATTAATATTGGTTTGTACCATGAATATTACCACCTCTGCAGCTCCATGTAGATTTCTCTGGACCGGCAAAGATTTTGATAGCTACAACATTACCACCGATATAAGAAACATAGAGCATCTGGTTCTCGCCGATAGTCATACCAGACATAATCTTGGCATTATTATCTGTACCTTCTGAGTCCATGTGCCAAAGTTCCTCGCCATTTGTGCTGTTTACTGCGTAGATGCGACCGGCGCCGCTACCGAAATAAACAGTTCCCTTATCGTCGAGAACAGGGAAGCAATAAGTAGGAGCTGCATCAATAGTGAACTTCCACTTCAACTGTCCAGCCTTATCAACTGAGCAAAGAGCCTTGCCACCCTTGTCTGTGAAGTAGATATTGCCGCTCTTGTCAACAATAGGAGCATAGATATCACCCGCAGCTTCAACGTTCCACTTAGTAGAACCATCTGCTGTGTTCAAAGCCAGCAAACCTGCACCACCAATTTGGGCAACATAAAGAGTTTCGCCATCCAAAGCGAAAGAACCGATTTCAGTTACCTTACCGGCTACCTTCCAAAGCTGAGTGCCATCGGCCTTGAAACCATAAATAGTAGTACGTGTACCTACATAGATATTGCCTGTCTTGTCTATAGCTACAGCTCCAGCCTTGTTCTTTGTACCAGCCAGTTTAACAGACCAGTTCTTAACACCAGTAGCTGTATTGATAGAATGGAGAACGTTGTCGCCATCAAGGATATAAACTGTCTGTCCGTCAGCAGTTACAGCAGGGAAACAGTCCAGATTCTTGTTGGCAGCTCCTGTAGCGTATGTCCACTTCTGTGTTCCATCGCTATTGATAGCATACAAGGTTGCGTTGCGAGCACCCTGATACAAAGTACCGTCTTTGCCTACTGCTACACCACCACCATAAGTAGTCTTAGGAATGGCAGCGGTCCATTTCACAGTACCTGTCATCGCATCAAAAGCAGTAACATCACCCGTAGCACCTGCAGAAGGCAAGTAGAATGTATTTCCGTCTGAAGAAAATACTGCATTTGCAGTCTTCACCATACCACCGTTAGGCATATCTGTAGACCAAACCTTGAAAGGCTCTGTATCAGAAACAGGTCTTGCCTTTGTTGTAGAAATCATAGAACGCTGGTTGCCATAGATGGCCTGGATGGTGATGGTATAAGTAACCTTGTTAACCAAACCTGTTATAGTATATGAAGTAGTCTTTGCATCCAACTCTACAGAACCACCTTCGTATGTAGCAACTTCCGGTGTCCAATTGACCAAATAACCTGTTGGGTTGGCTCCCTGCATAGGAGCCCATTCCAACAATACCTTCTCATCTTGTGCTGTAGCGTTTAAACTACCTACCTGGCAAATGTCCCAACTTGCTTTTGGAAGATCATCGCTACAAGAACCGAGAATAAAAACTGTCACTAAAGACAGTAAATATATAATCTTTTTCATGTCTTAACCGTTTATTAATTGTTGTCATATCCAGGGTTCTGCCAGAGGATAGACTTGTTGCCTACCTTTTCAATCTCCTGCTGAGGAATAGGGAAGAGTAATTGATAATCCTTGATTTCAACACCATTCTCAGCCATCACGCTCTTTGCAAATCCCATTCTTACCAAGTCGAACCAGCGCTGACCCTCATAAGGGAATTCTCTCTGACGTTCAACCAAGATGCCCTTGCGGAACTTCTCCTGTGTAGGCAACTGTTTTGCAGTCAGATTAGAAATGCCAGCTCTCTGTCTTACGGCGTTGAGATACTTCAGGGCAAGTGAACCCTCAGATGCATCATACTGAATCTCGTTGAGTGCTTCTGCATACATCAGAAGAACATCTGCGTAGCGAAGAAGAATCTGATCATTACCTACAGTCTTGAAGGTAGGGCTCTTTGTATCATAGAATTTGTTCATCAAACGAACGTTTTTCTCAACCTGTACGTATGTAATGAGGTCTTTGCGAGTATCACCTGTAGGGAATGTGTTGAGCAGAGAACTTGTCTGGTTGGTATCATCAGATGCATTGGTGAGATTGTACCAGTAACTATGTCCCTCTCCCTCTATTTCCTTGTTGAAATGTACGGCGAAGATAATCTCATTATTATTCTTGTTATCCACATTGAAGACTTGGGCGATAGGGCTTACCAGCTGATATTTTCCGATTAACTGAGAAAGAATGTCTTTAGCCTCAGTCCATTTGTGGAAAGTAAGATATACCTTACCGAGCAAAGCCTTGGCAGCACCAGAGGTTGCTCTACCCATATCTGCAGAAGAGTAAGTTTCTGGAAGATAGTTGTTGTCAACAATCTCCTTCAAATCTCCGGCAATCAAATCGAACATCTGCTCATCAGAATATCTCGCAACTTTCAGAGCCTCCGCAGCACTTACTACATGCTTGGTAGCAGGAACGCCACCCCAAATACGATACATGTTGAAGTAGTTCAAAGCTCTGATAAACATCGCTTCGCCCTTGTACTGCTTCTTCAGGTTTTCTGCAAAGTTTGCACCATCAATCTGGTCGAGCAAGAGATTGCAACGATAAACGTTGTTGTTGAAGTTCGCCCAGTAAGAACTGAGGATTCCATTAGATGGTTTCTCTGTGAAATGGTCGATATCGTAACGGTCCTGGGTACCTGCTGTTGGGGCGCCCAAAGAAAGGTTGTCACTACGATACTCGCAGCATTCTGTATAGAAATTCACCTGTGACTGCAATTTTGCGTAGCAGCCGATAACTGCTACATTATAATCGCTCGCAGTCTTATATACTTTGTCAATGGTTACGCTGCTTGCTGGCTCCAAATCGAAGAAACTGTCTCCGCAAGAGGTCATGAGCAGAGTTGCCAATGATGCTAATACTAATATCTTTTTCATGTTGCTATATTCTTTATAATGTGAGATTCAAACCAAACATATATGTTCTTGCCAAAGGATAAGTACCATAGTCCTCACCTGGAGTCAGGTTCTTGGAAGGACGGGCATTTACCTCTGGGTTGTAACCGCTGTAGTTGGTAATTGTGAAGAGGTTCTGTCCTGAAACATAAACTCTCATCTTCTCAACCTTGAACTTCTGAGTAAGTGCACGTGGCAAAGTATAACCTAATGACAGGTTCTGGAGACGAAGGTATGAACCGCTTTCCAAATGCCAGGTAGAAGTACGGCTGTTGTAACCTGTCTGCTTACGGTTAGCCTTATTTACCGAACCGCTGCCTGGATTCTCAGGACTCTTCCAACGGTCGAGAGCAATCTTGGTACCATTGGTGTTACCCTCCATATTATCGAGGTAGCGCTTGTTCAAGTTCAGAATCTTGTTGCCATATACACCCTGGAAGTTGAAGTCCATATCGAAACCTGCATACCAGAGTTTACCTCCGAAGCCGTATGTGAACTTAGGCATGTAGTTGCCGCATACAGTACGGTCTTTATCCAAATCCAACTTGCCGTCTCCGTCAACATCAACGAAGCGGAAGTCACCTACTTCTGTATTGTCGAAGTGAGGATACTTTTTCAAGTCTTCTTCTGTAGCAAAGATGCCGTCCTGTACCAGGAGGTAATAGTTACCGATAGGCTTTCCTACCTCTGTAATATAATAAGCATGACCTACACTACCCGAAGAAATGATAGGTGCATTACCAGGACCTAACTCTTTCACCTCATTGGTGTTCTTGGCATAGTTGGCATTAAATGAATAGCCGAAGCCATTAGCAAATGTATGCTGTGATGTCAAAGCCAATTCCCAACCGCGGTTGTTTACCTTACCCAGATTCTGGAGAGAAGTGCTGTAACCTGTCAACAGAGGTACTGGTACATAAAGCAACATATTAGAAGTATTGGTATTATAATAGTCTACAGAGAATCCGATGTATCCGTCAAACATCTGAAGGTCGATACCGGCGTTGATCATCTGGTTCTTCTCCCAACTCAGGTCGTCGCGTTTGATATTGTCTGGTTTATAACCATAATGCAATATACCTCCATTGGTACCTAAGATATAGTTGTCTGTTGACATCGTTGCCAAATGGTCGTAGTTGCCAATCTCAAAGTTACCGGTTACACCGTAGCTGGCACGAATCTTCATATCATTAACGAAAGACAACTCCTTTACGTTCTTGAAGAACTTTTCGTCGCTGATACGCCAAGCTGCTGAGGCTGATGGGAAGTAACCCCAACGGTTGTTCTTACCGAAACGTGAAGATCCATCAGTACGGATGGCTGCAGAAAGCATGTAGCGTCCTTCGTAGTTGTACTGAACACGAGCCAGGTAAGAAGCGATAGACCATTGTGTCTTGTCAGAACCACCCTTGGTTACAGTACCGCCATTTACGGTTTGGATGTAATCATTAGGGTAATCGGTTGCTGTTACGTTGTCGGTCTTCTTGGTTTCTTTCTGAGCAGACTGTACAAGAATGGCTGTAATATTGTGCTTCTTGTTGATAGTTGTTGTGTAAGTCAACTGGTTTTCAACCAACCAGTTGAAGAAGAAACTTGATGAACTGTAACCTGTTGGGTTTGAAGGAGAATCATAGTAATCCTTTCCCTTCAAAGGCAGACCAGACTGGCGATATTTATCATTATGAGCACCATAATAATCACCACCCAAAGACAACTTATAGGAAAGTCCCTTCATCAGTTCCAATTCAGCATAAGCCTTACCGGTAATAGACATGCGGTCGGTAACATTAGACTGCAAGCGAGCCATCGCAACAGGGTTCATTACCTCGTTGTGCTCATAGTCTGTACCAATTCGCCAATATCCATTACCCTGGAAATTATATGAACCGTCTGCGTTGTATACAGGGAAGGTTGGAGGCATCATCAAAGCAGACTGAACGATACCACCTGCACCTGATGCATCTACTGAATTCGAAACCGAATAAGAAGGAGCGAAGTTTACGCCGAATTTCAGACGCTTATGCTGCCCAGAGAGGTTCAAACGGCCACCAAACTTCTCGAAGTCAGAACCGATAATGGTACCTTCCTTTTTCATATAGTTGCCTGATACGAAATAGTTGATGCTGTTAGACTTGCCAGAAAGTGAAATATTATGTCCGGTAGTCATCGCTGTGCGGAAGATAGCATCCTGCCAGTCTGTATCTGTCAAGCCCTTAACACCCTCCAGATATGGGAACAAATCGGTTGCAATCTGCATGTAACCTTTAGGGCGTACGCTGTTAGGATCACTTGCTGATGCACCAGGAACTTTAGAAAGATATGCGTTGTTACGTGCATCCTTTACGAATTCTGCATATTCGTAAGCGTTCATCATATCGAGTTTTTTTGATACGTTCTGTACACCTACGTAACCATCGTAAGAAACAGAGAGCTTGTCGGAAGTACCCTTCTTGGTTGTGACGAGAACTACACCATTAGAACCACGGCTACCATAGATAGCTGCTGCAGACGCATCCTTCAAAACTTCAACAGATTCGATATCGTTGGTGTTCAGGTTGGCAAAACCACGCTCCATAGGAACACCATCTACTACATAGAGAGGGTCGCTACCAGCGTTGACGGTACTTACACCACGAACGCGAATGCTTACGCTACCCTCTGGGTCTCCGCTAGGTACAGTTACCTGAACACCAGGCATCTTACCAGCCAAAGCCTGACGGAAGTCGGTAGAAGGATTGTTGGCGAGAGCTTCTGCCTTGACAGAAGATACAGCGGTAGATACGTCGCGCTTCTTCTGCACGCCATAACCTACAACCACAACTTCTTCCAATACCTTATTATCATCTGCCAGGTTAACATTGATTACTTCGCGACCATTTACCTTGATATCCTGGTCCTTACAGCCAATGTATGATACTGCCAACATACCGTCGGCAGGAATCTCGATGGTATAGTTGCCATCAATATCGGTTACAACACCATTGGTGGTGGTCCCCTTCTCCATGACGGTAGCGCCGATAACTGGCTCGCCAGTTTCGTCTTTCACTACACCACGTACCTTGATTTTCTTGCCATGAGCCTGAGATTTAGCTTTTTGCTGAGGCTTGATGACGATGTAGTTGCCTTCCATCTCATAGGTAAAATTAGTACCTTTGAGCAATTGGTTCAACATACCAAAGACATCATCACTTTTCTTGGTTAATGTAACCGAACGGTTAGCATCCAACTGTGAGGAGTTGTAGGCAATCTTGTACTTAGATTCCTTTTCAATCTTCTCAAAAGCTGACTTAAGCGTTACCTTGTTTGAGCTGAAGCTGACGTTCTGAGCCGAAAGGGTCATCTGGCCTGCCAGAAGCAAACAGAAGCATGACGCAGAGATTCGTTTAAGATTCATACTTTATCTTTTTAAGTTATTAATAATTTTCTTGTTACGTCTTGAAGACAACGGGAAAGAGAGTTACACCCAATTACAAAACTGTTAAAATGAAGTTTTTCTGAAAAAAATATCTTGTGTTCGCAAACACCCTATAAAATTCTTCTTTTGGAAATTATAAATACATAATATGAAGGCTCTAAATTAGCATTTCTTGCTGCTAATTTAGAGCCTTGTTTTTTTAAAAGTAAATGCTTTGGGTATGGAAATAGCAGTAATGCTTTTGATAATCAGAACTTACTTTGTTCTTTCCTCAGACAGAATTTTTCTCAATTCCCGTTCATATTGCGCAGCATCCTCAAAGCAGATGGCTTGCATTCCGAAACGCTGGGCGGCTTCTACATTCTCTATTCTGTCGTCAGCAAAAAGGCATTCTTCCGGTTTCAGATTGTATTTCTGGCAGATTCTTTCATAAATAGCCCTATCGGGTTTGATGATTTTCTCTTCTGAAGAAATCACCTGTCCTTCCAGAAGTTGGAAGATGGGATATTGGGCCATCGTTTCGTGAACCTTGGTGCACCAGTTGGAAAGTCCGTAAAGGTGGTAGCCTTCTGCCTTCAACTGGGTCAGCAAGGTGCGCATACCTTCCTTCTCGCCCCTTACAAAATCGTTAAAGCGTTGGGCTACGGTTGCTATTTCTTCCTTGTATTGCGGCATGATCTGCTGCATCTTGCAGAAGGTTTCTTCGAAAGAATCTCCGCGATCCATATTCTCGTTCCACTTGCCGTCTATCAGAAGATGATAGAATTCTTCTGCCTGTTCGTGGGTCTTGAATATCTGGTCAAGCGTTTCAAAGTATTCGTAATCTACGAGTACTTTTCCAAAATCAAAAATCAAATTCTTTATCATGATATTTCCAGTTTATGTTATTATTTCTGTTTCCATATCCCCCGCAGAGATACTCTTTTATGAAAAAAGACGCATCATTTTTACATAATGCGCCTTTTCTTTACCTATTATAATATATGCCTACCTGATGATTACTTCATCTTTCTTCACTTCATATTCCAGACCAGGAACCAGGTTCTTCAGGATATTCATGGCTCCCTTGAGATTTTCACCACGGTTGAAATGAACTGTAATCTTCGTACTCTGGTGATTCTTTGAACGGAAGGTGAATTTCACTCCGTATGCATTACCCAGAATCTTACCTGCTTCTGCCAGCGTTACATCGTTCAGGTCAATCTCCTTGTTGCGCCAGCTTGTACCATCTTCTTCGGCCGAAACCTTGCGGAGGTTTACTGCCTTGGTCTTTACATTATATACTAACTGGTCGTTAGGTTTCATGCTGTAAACCTTGTCTTCCTGACCTATGATGCGGAGTTCTATCTTGCCGGTTTTGAGCGTGGCAGATACTTCATCTGTATTTGAATAAGATGAAACCGTAAAAGAGGTGCCCAAGTCGGTAATCTCGAAATGAGGAGTGCTGACGTGGAACGGCTGGGCATCATCATGCCTGATGTCGAAGAATGCCTCTCCCGACAGGAAAACCTTACGTTCTTCTGCTCCCTTGAAAGAGGAAGGATAGAGGAGTACGGAACTCTGACTGAGTCTTACTTTCGTTCCGTCTGCCAAGGCGATGACTTTGCTCTCTTCGTTGATGGTATGCTCCTGGAGCATGGTTGCCAGTTTGGCATCCTTGAGCTGGTTGTTCATCTGGACGTAGAGCTTGCCGAATACAATCAGCATCAGCAGCGGTACGAAGACGGCAGCCAGTTTGGCAAAGTTGAAGATTCGAAGCGATTTTTTCTTTTCTATTTCTCTTGTTTCTTCTGTTTCGAAGAGGCGGTTGTATGCAGCAGAAATTTCTTCTTCTTCCATATAGGCTGAATCAGCCTTGTCCCATAATTCTCTAAATGCTTCGTTCGCCTCTTTATCGTCTTGTGTATTGGAAATCCTATCTAATACCCTTTCTTTTATTTCATCCGGCACATTGTGCCCGCTATAATAATCTATGATATCCCTTATCTTTGTTGCCATAATAAAAATTTCATTTACTTTTAAGACATGTTTCAATGGTGTTACACCCAATGCCAAGGTAACAAAATCATCAAATATAAGGCTTTTTTAATTTCTTTAAGAGCTAGGTTAAGATGATTTTCTACCGTTTTCTTCTGAATACCCAGCCGCTGGGCTATCTCTTCGTTCTTGAGATGCTGCTCGCGGCTCATGCGATAAATCTGCTGGCGTTGTTGCGGCATGCTTTCTACCACCATGTCGATGAGCAGCTGGGTATCCTTTGCCACCACATCGTCATGTGGCGAAGATTCGTTGGCGTATCTGTCTGGCAGACTGTCTATATCTATTGGGATGATATGCTTGGAGGAAATATAGTTGATGACAGTATATTTTGCCAAAATAAAGAGGTAGGAATCGAAGTCTTGGATATCGGCAAACTTCTCGCGCTTGTTCCATACCTTTAAGAAGATGAGCTGGCTGACGTCATCTGCATCATCTTCGTTTTTCAAGAGCATGGCTACAAAACGGTGTACCTTAGGATAGAACCTGCGGAACATCGTTTCGTATGCTTTCTTGTCTCCTTTCGACATTAATAATATTGTTTCTTTTTCTATTTCCATTCTTACGATTATGTATGTTTAATACGATAATAGCTGCAAAATTAAACAAAATATCTGAAATTGCAAGCTTTTACGGACATAATTTCGGGAAAGGCACATAAAAATGTCCTTTTTATCCCTTTCTTCCGAAATCGGCTGGAATCTCGCCCCATTTCTTCGTCTCCCATTTAAAGATAGGCACGGTTACGGGGTGGGTGCGGAGCCAGTTTTCGGCTCGGGCGATGACCTGATAGAGCTGTTCGGTCTGGGGAGTGCGCTCCAGTTTGGTCTTGCATTGTTTCTTGCTTACCCAGAGCTGGGCATTCACGCTGTCGCTATAAATTACCTTGTCGGTAATGCCCTTCTGCTGCATCAGGGCGAGGGCATGGACGATGGCGAGAAACTCGCCGATGTTGTTGGTGCCGTGGATAGGACCATAATGGAAAACCTGGGCACCGGTCTGAAGGTCGATGCATTGGTATTCCATCGGACCGGGATTGCCGGAACAGGCGGCATCCACAGCCCAGGCGTTGGCTCTTACCTCGTTGGGCAGAGGCAAAACGGTATCGTTTCTCCATGAAGGAGGATTTACGGGCATTTTATTCATTTTTTTCTTTTTGGGGTTGGAAAACAAAAAGGATTGGCTAAAACTGAAATGAGCATGCGCCTTGGAGTCGAGCTCCAGGGCCATGCTCATTATGTCAAATAGTCAATATTTTTTATTTTTAAATTGTAGGTTATTATATCTTATGTATATATTACATTCTTTCTGGAACCTCGATGCCGAGCAGAGACATACCGTTCTTCAGGATCTTAGCCACGTTGGCTGCAAGAACCAGACGGGTAATCTTCTCAGCCTCGCTCTCAGCATTCAGGATGCTGTAGTCGTGATAGAACTGGTTGAACTCCTTGGTCAGCTCGTAGCAGTAGTTAGCGATACCACCAGGGTTGTAGTTGTTGCCTGCATCGGCTACAGCTGCAGCAAAGTCGTTCATCTTCTGGATGAGGTCAATCTCCTTCTCGTTGATAGGAGCATCAGCACCCAACTCTGCAGGAATCTCGATGCCCTCGGCTGCTGCCTTGCGCATGATGCTGCGGATACGGGCATAGGTATACTGGATGAAAGGACCTGTGTTGCCGTTGAAGTCGATACTCTCTTCTGGGTTGAAGAGCATGTTCTTGCGGGCATCTACCTTGAGGATGAAGTACTTCAACGCTCCGAGACCCACGATGCGTGAAATCTCCTGGCGCTCTTCCTCGCTCATGTCCTTGAACTTGCCGAGCTCATCGCTTGTCTGGCGAGCATCCTTAATCATCTCTGCCATCAGGTCATCAGCATCTACTACAGTTCCCTCGCGGCTCTTCATCTTACCGTTAGGCAACTCTACCATTCCGTAAGAGAAGTGAACCAAGTCCTTGCCCCACTTGAAACCGAGACGGTCGAGCAGGATAGAGAGTACCTGGAAGTGGTAGTTCTGCTCATTACCTACTACGTAGATCATCTTGTCGATAGGGAAATCCTTGAAACGGAGGTCGGCAGTACCGATGTCCTGAGTCATATAAACAGAAGTGCCGTCAGAACGGAGGAGGAGTTTCTGGTCGAGACCCTCGTTGGTGAGGTCAGCCCAAACAGAGTTATCATCCTTGCGGAAGAAGAGACCCTTCTCCAATCCTTCCTCTACCTTCTTCTTACCCTCGAGGTAAGTATTTGACTCATAATATATCTTGTCGAAACTTACACCCATCATCTTGTAAGTCTCATCGAAGCCAGCGTAAACCCAGTTGTTCATCTTCTGCCAGAGCGCACGAACCTCAGGGTCGTTGTTCTCCCACTTTACGAGCATTTCGTGAGCCTCCTTGATTAGCGGAGCCTCTACCTTAGCTTTCTCTGTGGCAGCTTCTTCGTCCATGCCATCCTTCATATACTGAGCCTTGAGCTCTGCGATTTCCTCACGATAGTGCTTGTCGAAGGCTACATAGTAGTCGCCGATGAGGTGGTCGCCCTTCTTGCCGGAAGTCTCAGGAGTTTCGCCATTGCCCCACTTGAGCCAGGCGAGCATAGACTTGCAGATGTGGATACCACGGTCGTTCACGATGTTTGTCTTGATTACCTTGTTGCCGTTAGCCTCCATAATCTGAGCCAGAGACCAGCCGAGGAGGTTGTTGCGCACGTGACCGAGGTGGAGAGGCTTGTTGGTGTTAGGAGAAGAGTACTCGATCATGACGAGTGGGCTGTTCTCAGTAACTGGCTTCTCACCAAATTTAGGGTCTGCGTTGATGGTATTCAGGAGTCCTACCCAAGCGGCAGGAGCGATAGAAAGGTTGAGGAAACCCTTCACCACGTTGAAGTCTGCGATGACATTAGCGCAGTTCTTCTTCAAGTACTCACCGATTTCCTGTGCGGTATCCTCAGGCTTTTTCTTCGACATTTTGAGGAATGGGAATACGACGAGGGTAAGGTTACCTTCGAAATTACTCTTGGTCTTCTGCAGGGCTACCATCTTCTCAGGTACGTCCTGACCATAAAGCTCCTTCACCGCAGCGATGACCGAGCTGATGATTTCGTTTTCTATCTTCATTATTTAATATATCTTTTTTACCGGTAAAATTATCTTTTTAAACTGATTGAAGAGGGATTTGCAAGTTCCCTTTCCGTTTATGCGGCTGCAAATTTACAAATAATAATTGAATTGTGAAAGAAAATTTGCACATTCTTTTGTTTTTTGTCGCATTCTTTTGTTTTTTATTGCTTTTGCAACAGAAATGAAGTATTGCGGAGCTGTTTTTTGTAAGTATGCTCCACACGCCCTGAAAGGGCAGAAGCTCCTAGCCCAGGGAAGGCACTGAAAAAGGT
>JAJWAL010000009.1:0-40375 GCA_021618535.1 Segatella copri
AGAAGGAAATCCACATCAAGAATTCCAATTCATCCTATCCCTCGCTTTTATTATCTTCACAGCATGGATAGCAAAGAAAGTCATCGTTTTACCCATCCAGCATCAATTTCAAAAATATCTATAAGTATCTATTTATAAAAACAATAAATATATGAAAAAGATCAATCAATTTAGCATCTTATTAATAGCTTGCTTAACAGCAAGTATGACATCTTATGCACAATTCAAAATCAATGGTAAGTCTGTTGTATATGATAAATTATCCAATAGCTATATGACTAGTATTCCAGAAGAAACGTTTGGAAAGGATTATACTGCCATCATCACACTGGATACAGACTCAGCATGGAATAATCTGAGTATAGAGAATACAAAAATAGAAAACACTTTTGTATTCAAAGAGATAGAAGGTAACAAGGAATATATCCTGAAAGCAAAAAAAGGACAACAAGATATTAATACTAAAATTACCTTTACATTCTTGCCTATTATCGACTTAAAGGGAACATTTGATTATAACTATTCAAATGGAAAACTCTCTTTGTTAGCCCCAGAAGAAACTGAACCTGTAACAACATTTCTCAAGGCCAAATGGAGAGGAGGCTCTACCAATACTGCTGATAAACATAAGAGAAACTATAAAATTAAAACCCTTAATGAAAAAGGGAAAAAACAGGAAATTTCTTTATTAGGAATGCGAGAAGATAACAACTGGATATTAGACGCAGGACAAGTGGATTTGTTTCGCTTAAGAAATCGTATCGCTACTGAAATTTGGAATGAGTTTGCCAGTAAACCATACTATACATCAAAAGAACCAAAAGCCAAGAGTGGAGTAGCAGGAAAAGTTGTAGAAGTAATTCTTAACAACGAATACCGAGGAATTTATTCATTGACAGAAACAATGGATAGAAAGGAACTTAAGTTAAAGAAATATGATGATATCAATCAGGAGTTTCATGGTCAGCTATGGAAGGTAAGCAGTTGGGATAAAGCGCAATTTTGGAATATAGATAAAGACTATGACAATACAAAAGAAACTTGGCATGCTTTCGAAACCAAATATCCAGATTTTGAAGATGTCAATCCTACTGATTATACTCATCTTTATAATGCTATCAACTTTGTAGCAAACAGCAATGACGAAATATTTAAGAAAGAAGTGTCAGAATACTTTGATATTCCAGTACTCATTGATTATCAGATATTTCTTGAGGTTCTTAAGCCTATAGACAATTGTGGAAAAAATATGTACTGGGGGATATATGATGTAGCGAGAGACAAAAAGTTAACACTTGCCATCTGGGACTTAGATGCTAGTGTTGGACAAGATTGGCATTGCTCTACCCCACTCCATCCTGACTATGTTTCACCTGATACTGAACTAGGAATAAAAGAAGCTTTCAACTTATATACAAGGCTTTCCACACTAAATGTGGATAACTATAACCAGAAAGTAGCTGACAGATACCATGAATTAAGAAAAACTTATTTCAGCGAGGAAAATCTTATAGCCAAATATCAGAATCATTATGATATGTTGGCAAAATGTGGTGCTGCCAACAGAGAAGAGAGAAAATGGTCAGAAGATTCAGACATAGGAGGTTATCCGCTTAATTTTAAAAAAGAAATAGAATATATCAAAAATTGGATTATCCAAAGACTCAATTATCTTGATACAACTCAATTTCCGAGTACAAATGGAATTCAAAAAGTCCTATCTTTCAAAAAAACAAAGAGCACAGAAACCTATAATATGCTAGGTTTGAAGGTAAATACTTCGTATAAAGGGATAAAAATTATTAATGGAAAGAAATATTATATTTCACAATAAATAGTTATATTTGCAGTTAATATAGTATTAGGCTTTAAAATAACAGAAAATGAAGACAATAACATTATTAATTACAATACTATTCATGACACTTCCCTTATCGGCCATAGATAAGGGAAGTTGGGAAATATACACCAGTTATAACGATATAACAGAAATCGAACCAGCAGGAAACCAAGTGTTTGCCTTAGCATCTAACGGACTTTTTTCTTATCATATAAAAGATGGTTTAGTTACTACATACGATAAAGCAAACACTCTTTCTGACTTTGATATTAATCATATTGCTTGGAATAAAAATACAAAAAAGTTGGTAATCACATATACCAATGGAAATATTGACTTATTGGATGCCAATGGAAATATAATTAATATACCTGATTTGTATCTGAAAAGTATGACTGATAATAAACAAATAAACCATATATATATAAGTGGGACAAATGCTTATTTATCTCTCCCTTTTGGAATTATTAAATTAGATACAAAAGAAGGAAAAATACTCGATACATACAAGTTGGGCTTTAATGTTAACTATAGTTATATAGAAGACAACAGCCTTTATGCTGCTTCGAAAGAAGCTGGCTTATACAGAGGAGTTTTAAAGAATAACTTGATAGATAAAAATAATTGGGAAAAAGCCGGTAATTTCAAAGAACAAACAATGAATTCTACTAACGTCTATGATACAACTAATAAGTATTGGTGGACGGTAAAAGAAGGTAAATTGACTTACTATACCCTGAATACAGATAAGGAAAAAATATATCAAACAGAAGGTATTATTCCTGATGGGCCTGCATCTAACAAATTCTACCGTTTATATATTAATAAAAATAAATTATATGCAGTAGCAGGTGCTTGGTCACAAGAAAAAGACTGTAATAACATGGGAGAAGTACATGTCTGGAATGGAGAAAAATGGGAAGAATTTGAGCAACCTTCAGATGCTTCATTAGGACATCGATACAGAGACCTGCTCTGTCTTGACTTTGATCCATCAAAAGAAGGACATATCATGGTAGGTTCAAAGGCTGGATTATATGAATTTCAAGATGGAAAATTCATTAAGTGTTACAATAAAGACAATACAAGCGTTATTACATCACCTTTGAGTAAAAGTTATACTATTATTTCATCTGTAAAATATGATACAACAGGAAAATTATGGCTTTTAAATAGCTTAGGAGATAATTCAATCCTGTCATTTGATCAATCTACTCAAGAATGGAAAAACTATCCTCATACAGAAATAGGTTCTAATGACAGATATAATTTGACAGGATTAATTATCGATGAGAATAATGGGAATATGTGGTTTGTAAACAATTCTTATGAAAAGAATAGACTATATAAATATAACTATAATACAGATGAATTAACAATGTATGGAGCTACATTTACCAATGAGGATGGAAAAAATATTACCCCAATTTACGTACATTGTTTGGCAGAAGACAGAAATGGTAATATTTGGATAGGAACAACATCTGGTCCTCTTTATCTTTCAATGTCAGACATCAAAAATGGTAACAATATATTTACACAACATAAAGTACCTCGTAATGATAATACTAATTATGCAGACTATCTATTAGATAATAGTAATATACGTTGTATAGCAGTAGACGGAGCAAACCAGAAATGGTTCGGTACCGATAATGGAGTATATTTGGTTAGTGATGATTGCAATACACAAATTTATCATTTTGATACAGATAATTCTCCATTAATATCGAATATCGTATATAGTATTGCTGTCAATAACAATACAGGAAAGGTATATTTTGCTACAGATAAAGGACTGTGCTCTTTCAATAATGGAATTGTCGGTTCTAACTCTGAAATGACCAAAGATAATGTCTACGCATATCCAAACCCGGTGAAACCAGATTATACTGGCAAAATAAACATCGTTGGATTATCTTTCAATGCTAATATTAAAATTGTATCAACAAATGGAACTTTAATAAACGAAGGCAGAAGTGCAGGAGGCAGTTATTCCTGGGATGGTTGTGACCTAAACGGTAAGAAAGTAGCCAGCGGTATCTACATGGTAGAAACTGCGACAGAGAGTGGTGAAAAAGGAATTGTTTGTAAAATAGCTATTATTCGATAAAAGGCAGACCAATGACAGAAAATAATATATTATCACGTCAAAATACTTTATGGATGCAAGGTGTATCAGCATTATTAATCATGCTGATGCACTTTGTTATGCAGTTAGAGGACTATCCTCGCTTTTTTAATATTTTTGGTAGCGTAGCTGTTGCTGTTTTCCTATTTATTTCAGGATTTGGAATTAATGAAAGCCATAAAATAAATGGCATCAATAACTTTTGGAAAAAGAGATTTCTTCGTGTAATCATCCCATGCTGGACTATCTTTTTATTTCAACTACCATTCGTTGAAAATTTTAATTCAGTACAACTTCTAAAGAATTTGACTTTTTACGCTTCAGATCTCTGGTTCGTCGATTATATCATACGATGGTATCTTGTATATTGGATAAGCAGAAGTTTTTTTACGAAAAATACGAAATACATTCTTTTTGTCTTTGGAATATATAATGTATTCCAGCAACAACTATATAGTGAACAAGCTTTCTCCTTTTTCTGTGGATACTTAGCATCAGAATATGTTGAGAAGCTGAACAAACTAAACAAAAAGCATGTATTGAAGTATACTTGCCTAAGCGTAATATACGGAATTATATTCCTGTTAATCAAAGAAATACCAACTATTCAGCAAATAAAGGGATCGATACTGTTTAATGTTATACTGCTTAACATTAAACTGCCGTTGGCTATGTCTATCATAGCCGCACCTTTCCTTTTTCCACTATTAAAAAAGATTGGTATATTCAATAAATTAGGTAAAATCAGTTACGAATTATATATAGTTCACTACAACTTTATGCCAGCCATCACTGGTATTATATCCATATTCATCTATTCTGCATATTCAATTATCATAAGTGTTATTTTCAGAAGAATCAATCAGTTTCTAAGTAAAAAAAGCTATTTCATTTATAGCTTAACAGGCATTCTCTATATAGGGATATGCTATACGCTCATGTGCAAATATAGTATGAGAGTTACAGAACATTATGGATACATCTGTATTGGATACGCTTTAGTTTTGGCTTTAGATATACTCTTCTTTACAACAAAAGAAGAAGAAGAGATAAAAATAAACAAATATTTACCCTATCTGTTTGCTGCAACAACTACAGTTCTTGTAATAGGACTATTGATAGTACAATACCATTTTGACCCTTTGACCAACAAAGTTGATCGATGGTCAGCCTTAGCTTATCCTATCCAAAATCTTTTCAATGGACAATTTCCGTATTCAGCCAAAACACATCTAGGCGGAAATGCATCACCATTTCCTATATGGCTGGTATTCCATATACCGTTCTATCTATTACAGAACGTAGGATTATCAGAAATATTCACTTGCATGATATTTATCTACAGTATTAAGTTATTATCAGGTTACAAAGCAGCAATTAGGGCTACACTTTTATTGTTCCTTTCTATTAATCTTTGGTATGAAGTAGCTGTAAGAAGCGACCTCATATCAAACTTCTTCCTGCTAGCAGCTTTTATCAATATACTGCAAGTCTATCAAATTAATTTCAAGCAACACCCATGGATTCTATCTGTGTGTGTAGGGTTATGGTTATCTACCAGACTGAGTGTAGCATTTCCACTGTTCATCCTATTTTTCCCATACTATATAAAAATGAAACTAAAGCAGCAGGTTCTTATTCCACTTCTTGTTGTGGGAGTATTTGCAATGACATTTCTACCATTAATATTATGGGATGCCAAGGAATTATTTGGAGCTGAAAACAATCCTTTTTCCTTACAGTTTAGACAAGGTAGCCCAATTGCAACTATATTCCTTGTTACAACAGTTCTTACCATGTCTCTAACTTGGAAAGATAACTACCAATTACAGGTTCTATATTCTGTTATAATACTACTGCTCATCCCAATAGTCTCCTATGGATATTCTATGTATATCTATGGAAATTGGACAGAAATATTCAATTCCAACTACGATATAACCTATATAGACGCAGCTATTCCATTTGCAATAACCATTCTATCATTTTCTAAACTTAAAGGCTGACGTAATAGCCTAGTTTATAGAGTTTGAATATGAAAAGAGAAGGCATATTGCTACAAAGATTCATAAGCTCCCAACCTTTACAGAGAGCATGAAACTTTCGGAAAGCGCCCAGAAGATGAAACTTTCTCAAGATATTTCTTGCATGCAATAATGGAGAGTAATCATTCAACTCTCCTTCAAATGCATGCAAAGTACGTAATGCTTCTTCTATTTTTCGAAGATAAACCAGATTTTCCTCAAACTCAGTATAGGCAACGGGATTATCAATATGGGTTACTTTTATCTTCTTTTCACTTAATGCCTTTCCCAGCAAAACATCCTCATAACCATACCCCTTAACCTGTTCATTATAAGGAACTTGTTCCAATACAGACTTATGATAAAAGAAATTGGTTGTACGAAAGGATTTATAAGGTTCAGACTTTCTCACTATATATGAATGTTTAGATTCTTCATGCTTTTCGTATCTAAAACGCAAATTCTCACGATATAATTGAACAGTAAGAGAACCACCATCCACACAAACTCCTCCACAGGCAACTTCTCCAACCCGAACACCACAACTAAGATAACGTATCAAAAAATCATTATTCACTAATATCAACCTAGCATCTATCATTAAATGCCACTCATACTTTGCCTGTCTAACTAATGAATTCCGCATCGCAGCACGACAATCATGATGTTCTGAACATATATAACGACAATTTGGCAAAAGAGTCAATGAATAATTATTTTCAATAGTTTTTTTGTTAGTACTACCATCATCAAAAACAATAATTTCATAACACAAACCAGAAACAGCTTGTGCTTGTTTATGAAGAGATTTTACCAGCGAAGTGGCTTCATCATTATAAACAGGAATAAGTATAGACAGCTCTTGTATAATCATACTATTTAAACGAAAATAATCCTGTTTTATTGCTAATAGCAAGGAGTATATGATAAGAATTATTAAATATAACAAGTATTTTTGGTAGATAAATTGAAATATCGTATTTTTGTGAATAAATAAATCTCATTATTATTATATAAAATGGAAATAGTATATGTTATAGAAGATTTTTCAATAAAAGGTGGAGCAGAACGAATTATTGCTGAAAAGGCTAATTATTTAGCCTCAAGATTTCAACATCATGTTACTATTGTTTCCATATATCATGATGAACATCCTATAAGCTACCATCTAGAGGAAAGCGTGGATTTCATCTCTCTTGAAATTCCGTTCACTCCCAAAAATAATTCTATTCTATTAAAAACTCTTTTTAGAATAATAACAATAGGAAAAATTATCTTTAAATTTCAAACTATTATCAATCGTATCCAACCTAAACTCATATTCTATACTATGAGTTTGGGAGCTATCTTATTACCCTTAATCAAAACAAAAGCAAAAAAAGTATACGAGTCGCATTCTGCTCGTTCATTTACTCCTTATCATAAATTATTTTTTCTTATGGAAAAAGCGGCCGATCAAGTAGTTTGCTTAACTAAAGGTGACGCTAAAGAATATAAACATACAAAAAAAATAAGTATTATACCCAATTTTATCAACACACCCCATAAACTAGTGGAAAACTATGACACCAAAAGAGTAATAGCTGTTGGTAGACTAGAATATGCTAAAGGATTTGATGTTCTTATAGAATGCTGGAAAAAAGTTGCAAAAAAATATCCAAACTGGCAACTCCATATCTATGGAGAAGGTAGTTGCTATGAACAATTACAACAACAAATCAATTTTCTCAATCTAAAAGAACAAATTATACTTTGTGGCAGAACCGATAATATATGGGATATCTATCCTAATTATAGTATTCAAGTTATACCATCAAGATATGAAGGTCAACCCATAACTCTTATCGAAGGGCAAGCCTGCGGAATACCAACTGTAGCATTTGACTTTAAATATGGTGCAAAAGATATTATAACCAATGGATATAATGGTTTTTTAATACCACAAGGGGATAAAAATAAGTTTTCTGAAGCAATCATACAAATGATAAGTTCAGAAAACCTGAGACAAAAATTTGGAATCCATGCTATAAAAGTAGGAAAACAATACTATCGTGAACAGATATTTCCTAAATGGGTAAAACTTATAGAGAGAACAATTATATAACACTTATGTTTCTACATGAGTGAAATAAATAATTGTTCATATTCTTTTGCCACCTTCCGATAATCATGGTATTTCATAACGAAAGCTATACTTTGACGCGAGAGATATGATAAATGTCCAGAAGTAAAGAAAGCCTGCTCGATGATTGCCACATTCTGAGATTCTGAATACTCAGGACTCACATTGATGATAGGGCGTAATTCTGGTTCGCCAATGAACTCATAATATTCTTCCTCTCCTCCACCGATAACCACAGTACCACGTGCCATGGCTGCCAACGAATTCATGGATGGAGTATAACTGTAAAACTGATCTACCAGAACATCTGCTTCATCCAGCATCCGGCAATATTCATCATAGTCTACTCCTTCTACATATTTGAGTTCTATCTTACCAGGATTTTTCTTTGCCAGAATTTCCACAAAATGAGCTATCTTTAAAGCACCTTTCAGATACTCGCGCTTGGGTTGTAAACCTACAAGCACTTTGATAACCTCACCATTCCCTTTCTGCCTGTTTTCATCTATAGCAGGAATTATCATCGGGAGAGGTATATAGTAGAGTTTTTTATGAAATTCAGAAACATCATAACAGAGGTAATATTCATAAAGACAGGCTATCAAAGCATCAGAATGATAAGATACAGTATGCCAGCACTTATCAAACTGAGGCATGAAATGAAAAGCCATACGCTCTTTATTCTCCTCGATATTCTGTAATTTACCATTCCAAAAAGTATCAGAATAAGCTGGAATACCCTTGGCCTGTTGCCTGAACAGATGTGGGTCATCGGCAAAACAGCCTTTAATGATTCGCTTATTGGTAAACTTGAGAAACCAGAATATCAGCATGTTCCACCACCCCATCAAAGGCACAAATTGATAGTTATGCACCTGAACAATATCATTTCCACATATCTTATGAAGATTGCAGACAATTTTCCACAATACCATAAGCCCGCTCCATCTTCCATAACGCTCCATATTACGGCGCAAGTCGATGTCACGAGGAGAGTTGTGCCAATCATTGCCGTCGGACATCAGCGTTACCTGATGTCCAAGTTCTACTAATCCATTTTTGAGAGTATTATGTAGCAAACTAGACTCACCTACCAACAGAATCTTCATAACTTTATATGATACTTATTTATTAGATACTTGAATATCAGAAATCTTAAGACAATTCAATATACCTATTTTCTACAATATAATCAGATTTGCGCAGTCCCATGCTTACCACCAGTTTTATGGCCATTTTCTCCAGGCAGAACTTCAATGGCATCCAGCGCTTTTCTTTTTCATCACGCCAAGGACTCATCGCTTTATACTTATCAAATTCCTTTTTCCATGGATGCTTGCAGTTCTTATACCATGGTTTAGGAATACCCGTAAAATGGATGATGGCCGGATGAGCTTGAGCTTCCAATATCTGTTCATCAAATTCCCAGGAGATAAGAGAATAACGCAAATCAAACCAATACTCATTCAGTACATTATATCTGATAGGTAATACCAACTTAGAATTCTTAAACAGATAGTTCAGTACATCCTGATCATGACATCTCAACCTTTCCGTATTAGATTTCACATAATCAAAGAATTTGAGAAGCACCTGCTTTTCACGCCAATATTTCAGATTGACAACCAACATACCTGCATTAAAATACCCCAAAGTTTGGGGATAACGCAAGCGATTATAGTGTTCTATCTTATTATTATAACTATCTGGAACAGCGGCAATTGCATAGTTTTCAACAGAAGTATTCCACAATTTAACAAGTTTATCCACAACCAAAATATCGCCATCCAAATAGATAACCTTATCTATATCAGCAGGCAGGATTTCCGTGAGATACAAACGGTAATAAGTAGCAAATGAAGAACCAACATGATCCACTTGAAAATCCAAGCCGACAGGAAAATGTTTGAAAATTTCATCGCTGATAAGATAGAAATGGATCGTTTGCTGATAACGGGCAGCTATGGTTCTGATAGGATCCAATAACGCAGCAGAATCATGATTATGCAGGAGATGTACATTGACAACTTCTCCTCTGTTGCTCTCAAACAAAGAGGTCAACATGATACCGGTTGGCATGATATATTTACTATCAGTAGAACAAACTATTTCCATTTTTATGTTTTTTGTACTACTATTAATACGTAAATTAAATCTTTTTATTATCTTTGCAGTCATAAAAAAGAATAACTTATGCAGAAAGAATTAATATCAGAGCTATCTTCACCATTGGTGAGTTTCATCATTACTACAAGCAATCATCAGAAGGAGTATCTTGTAGAATGCATCAATAGTATCCTTCAGCTTTCGCTCAATGCCAAAGAGAGGGAAATAATTCTCGTTGACGATGGTAGCGATGAATTGGTAGCCAGCCAGATAAAAGAATTGCTGGATAACCTGCTCTATTTAAGATTACCCGGCTTAGGCAGCAGTATGGCACGCAACTATGGCATGTACTTAGCTAAAGGAAAATACATCCAGTTTATAGAAGGAGATGATTATCTTCTTCAGCCAACCTACGAACATTGCCTTGACATTGTGAGATTTCACGAACCGGACATCGTTACCTTCTGTTTCAGCAAGGATGATACAGGTGAACCGTCTTACGAACTCCCTACCCCAATCAGCGGCACAGAATACCTCAACAACAATACCCTTTTAGGCTCAGCCTGTTCCTATATATTTCGCCGCGCCATTGTGGGTAGCCTGCTGTTCTCACCAAACATCAGTTTTGGCGAGGACGAGGAATTTACACCACAACTCTTCTTACGGGCAGAACGAATATTCAAGACTCAAACCTCACCTTATTATAATAGAGTGGATAAATACGCGCCTGGCGAATTAGAAAATAAGGATAAGATAGATATCCACATGGACAATAAACTGGAGGTGATTCTACATCTTCAGAAGTTGCTCGATACGGTTCCTGTAGCAGAGCGCCAGGCACTCAACCGCCGTATAGCCCAGCTCTCGATGGATTATCTGGTTAACAATATTCGTTTGAAGCATTCATTGATATCCTTGAATCATGCCATCAGAGAATTAAGGAAACACGGATTATATCCTCTTCCGAACAAAGAATATACCAAGAAATATATGATGTTCAGAAAGATGATAGGTACATACGTAGGACGAATTGCACTTCTCTTTCTTATCAAGAAATAAATGAATGAAGGCATAAAGATTTCTCCCATCCGGATTAGCATACAGAGGAATAAGAGAAAATCCTATATAAACAAAAATAGAGCATTCAAATCACTTGAACGCTCTATCTTTATAATTAGATTAAATTTTCTAATATTATTTGTATAAGTAAAAGATGATGAAATGACGTTTCACAACGTCCGTTTGTTTTAACTGATGCAAAGATACGACGATTTTTGTCTATAAAGTCGTAAATTATACATTTTATGGTAGCGAAATATGATTTTTTCACCCATAAAAAACAAATTTTACCACCAATCTTATAATTTTCACCACATTATTCTACGATAGTGACAACATCTTTTCTATTGGTTTGACCGCTTTTTTCGCTATTTCAGGAGCCACTTCAACTGTTGGCCAACCAAATTTCAATGCATTGTATATCTTCTTGAGCGTATTCATCTTCATATACTCACACTCGTTGCAGCTGCAACCTACTCCACCCTCGCTTACCTCTGGAGGTACGGGATAGAAAATTACGTTAGGACAATTACGCTCCAGTTCATGCAGGATACCAGCCTCTGTAGCGATAATATACTCCTTGATTTCAGGATGCTCTTGGGCATAATGCAACATGGTGGCTGTAGAGCCCTTTACATCGGCTACAGCAAGTACTGGTGCCTTACACTCCAGGTGAGCCATCACAACAGCCTCAGGATGCTTCTGCTTCAGTTTAACAATAGCCTCTACAGAGAATTTCTCATGTACATGGCAACCACCGTTCCAAAGCAACATATTGCGGCCTGTAACGCTGTTTATATAGTTACCGAGATTATAGTCTGGACCAAAGATGATTTTTTCGTCCTGTGGGAAACTGTCAATCACCTTCTTGGCATTACCGCTTGTCACTACACAATCAGTCAGCGCCTTCACTGCAGCCGTGGTGTTTACATAACTCACAACCTTATATCCTGGATGCTCTTCCTTGTACTTTTTCAAATCCTCAGCCTTACAGCTGTCAGCAAGCGAGCAACCAGCATTCAAGTCAGGACAGATCACGGTTTTGTCAGGACTCAAGAGTTTGCATGTCTCAGCCATGAAGTGCACGCCACACATAACCATTACCTGGGCATCGGTTTCAGCTGCTTTACGAGCCAAAGCCAGAGAGTCGCCAACAAAGTCGGCGATGTCCTGAATCTCACCTACCGTATAGTAGTGGGCGAGGATAATAGCATCTTTCTCCTTGCAAAGCTTTCTGATTTCAGCTTTCAAGTCCAAGGCTTCGTCAACGGGTTCGTCAACGTATCCTTTCTCAATCCATTCTTTTTTCACCATAACATTCATATTATATTTCTTATTTTTTATTTTTTTAAAAGAGAATATAGAGATGATGATATGCCGTGGATAAGTGGATAACATTCTGCATAAAAACTTGCGTATTTCGTTATCCAAGTCTTATTCCAGTTTATCCGCAGAGGCCTTTGAAATCTTTTTCTTGTCTCTTAATGCATTAACCGGTTTATCAACATTTCCCCAATTCGGTGCAAAGTTAATAAGTTTATATCTTTTTTCGGTCAAAAACTGCGAAAAAGTTTCTAAAAACTTAATAATATCTATGTGGATATCCTCTTTTCGTTGGTTTGAGATAGGTATGTGTGGATATTTACAAACTTATTAAAAAGTTATTATTGGGGTTTTCCGTACACTTATCCACGCTTTTGTGGAAAACAAAAAAGAGCAGAAATCCATCAGGATATTCTGCTCTCTGGTCTGAGTTATTTATATGGTAGTTTTTGGTTATAGGATTTCCATCTGTTTCTTTCTATTCAATACCTATTTATATATAGGTTTCTGATATATTTATATAGAAGTTCTGATTTCTATCTTTTGTTCAAAACAGAATCAATTTTTTCTGTTACCAGTTCAGGAGAGATATTCTTCATACATGCGAAGTCTCCCCTAGCGCAAGGCTTGTTACCATAGATACTGCAAGGGCGGCAAGGTAAGTCAAGCTGTACGGCATTGGCAGGATCCTGATGCCAGCCCATGAAACCTGCGTATGGATGGGTAGCTCCCCAGATGCTTACTACAGGAGTGTTTACAAGCGATGCCAAGTGCATATTGGCACTATCCATGCTCACCATAACGTGCAGATGACTAATCAGGATGAGTTCCTGTTTCAATCCGTTAAGATGAGAAGAAGCGTTAATGAGCTGTGGATACTTCTCAGCCCAGTCGTTCATCACTGGTGTTTCGTCTTTGCCTCCACCGAAAAGGAAGATATGAGCGTGTGGATGATTGTGGATAAGTCGCTGGATAACTTTTTCCATCAGTTGTATCGGATATATTTTTCCCTCGTGTGCAGCGAAGGGAGCAATACCAATCCACGGCTCTGTTATGTGCTTGTCTTCTAGTGAGATAGCCTTCTCTCCTACTCCGAATACCTCCTGTGGTAAGATGCTCAAATTTCCTTGTTTTCCATCTCCATAGATAGATGTGAAATCCATGTGGATAGGATATCCAAGTTGTGCAAAAACATCGGCATAGTTTTGGAACGATGTAGGTTGCTGTACCAGTTTTTTGCCACTGGAAGCTACCAGTTTGCGTTTTCCCTTGCGATGTTTGTCAATATGTGCAACCTTGAAGTTATCCAGGTTGAAGCGCATACGCAGATAATCGGAACGCAGCACGCTATGTAAATCGGCAATTGCTGTAAACTGTTTGGCTATCAATCGGCGATAGAGTGCGTTGAGTCCTTTCACCCCTTTGTATTCCTCCTTGATATCAGCTTCCATAAATCCAACGTTAGGAGCCAAGTCTTCAAAGAAAGGACGGGCAAAGGGACGACTGAGCACAGTAATTCTTACTTTCGGGTATTGTTTGGCCAAAGATTGAATTACAGGTACGGTCATGGCTACATCGCCCATGGCTGAAAATCTAATTACCAGGATATGCTCAGTTTTCATCGTTTTTTTCTTCTATATATAATATAAGGTGAAAAAAGAGAGCCATACCTCTTATTATATAATAAGGTGTATGCGCTCTCCTATTCTGTTTTTTTTATTTCTTGTAGAGTACAGGATTGGTTGAAGGATCGTTGTACATCTTCATCTGTCGGTAAACCTTCATGTATTTGCGTCCAGCCTCGATATCTTCCAAGAGTTGGTCGATAGCTGTAGAAAGGTCTACCTGCTGTTCCAGGAGTACATCCAGTTTGGCTTGGCATTTCGCTTTGTGCTCAGCCGAAGCTTCCGGGCGTTCCACCTGCTCCTTCATGTGATAAATCTTGAGGGCAAGAATACTCAAGCGGTCAACAGCCCATGCAGGACTCTCAGTGTTGATGCGTGCATCATCCTGAACCTTCACGTCTTTGTATGTTTCGCGGAAGTAAGTATCGATTTGCTCAACGAGGTCTGTTCTGTCCTGGTTGCTCTTGTCGATTCTGCGCTTCAATACGAGTGCTTCAGCCGGGTCTATCTGAGGATCACGGATAATATCCTCGAAATGCCACTGTACTGTGTCAATCCAGCACTTCAGATAAAGGCAGTTCTCGATGCTACCTTCCTGGTATGGATTATTGATTGGTGTATCAATGTTGTCTTTGATATGATAATCGGCTATAGCCTGATTAAATATCTTATTGGCTTTTTCTGTAAATGTCATAATGGATTTAAATGTTTAATTAATACCGTACAAAAGTAACAAAATAATCTGAAACGACCAACAAAAAAGGAAAAAAATGCCAAAAATATGCACAATTAGGGGGTGTTTGTGCACAATAATGCACTTTTTTCGCCAAAATATTTGTTTATCTCAAAAAAAAAGTGTTCCTTTGCACCCAGATTTTTAATTAGAAATTGATTTATAAACATTTTAAAAGTTACAATTATGTCAGAAATTGAAAGCAAAGTAAAGGCAATTATCGTTGATAAACTCGGTGTTGATGAGGCTGAAGTTAAGCCAGAGGCAAGCTTCACAAATGATCTTGGTGCAGATTCTTTGGATACTGTAGAGTTGATCATGGAGTTCGAGAAGGAGTTCTCTATCTCTATCCCAGACGATAAGGCTGAGAAGATTGCTACTGTAGGTGACGCTATCTCTTACATTGAGGAGAACGCTAAGTAATTTAGCAGCTAAATTATACTAAATGGAATTAAAGAGAGTTGTTGTAACAGGTCTCGGTGCTGTGACTCCAGTTGGTAATACTCCTGAGGAAACTTGGGAGAGCCTCCTTGCTGGTAAGAGCGGTGCTGCGCCTATTACTCATTTTGATACAACCCTTTTCAAGACCAAGTTCGCTTGCGAGGTTAAAGACCTGAACATCAATGATTGGATTGATCGTAAGGAAGCTCGCAAGCTTGACCGTTATACCCAGTTGGCTATGATTGCTGCCATGCAGGGTGTAAAGGATGCTAATATCGATCTTGAGAAGGAAGACTTGAACAACGTTGGCGTTGTATTCGGTGTAGGTATCGGTGGTATCAAGACTTTCGAGGATGAGGTGAAGTACTATGGTACTCACGAGGAGAATGGTCCTAAGTTTAACCCATTCTTCATCCCTAAGATGATTGCAGATATCGCTTCAGGTCAGATTTCCATCCATTTTGGATTCCACGGACCAAACTACACTACTACATCTGCATGTGCTTCTTCAAGCAATGCATTGGCTGATGCCTTCAACCTGATTCGTTTGGGTAAGGCAAACATCATCGTTAGCGGTGGTGCAGAGGCTGCTATCTGCGCTTGTGGCGTAGGTGGTTTCAATGCTATGCATGCATTGTCAACACGTAATGATGACCCAGAGCATGCTTCACGTCCGTTCAGCGCAAGCCGTGATGGATTTATCATGGGCGAGGGTGCAGGTTGCTTGATTCTCGAGGAACTTGAGCACGCTAAGGCTCGTGGTGCGAAGATTTATGCTGAGATGGTAGGTGAGGGCGAGAGTGCCGATGCTTATCACATCACAGCATCTCATCCTGAGGGTCTTGGTGCTAAGCTCGTTATGGAGCGTGCACTTGCTGATGCCAATCTGAAGCCAGAGGACATTGACTATATCAATGTTCATGGTACATCTACCCACGTAGGTGATATCTCAGAGGCTAAGGCTATCAAGGCTGTCTTCGGTGATGCAGCTTACAAGCTCAACATCAGTTCTACCAAGTCAATGACTGGTCACCTCCTTGGTGCTGCTGGTGCAGTAGAGGCTATGGCTTGTGTTCTTAGTGTGAAGAACGATATCGTTCCTCCTACTATCAACCACGAAGAGGGTGATAATGATCCAGAGCTCGATTACAACTTGAACTTTACCTTCAACAAAGCTCAGAAGCGTGAGGTTCGTGCTGCATTGAGTAATACTTTCGGATTCGGCGGTCACAACTGCTGTGTAGTATTCAAGAAGTATGCTGAATAATTTTATAGATAGGATAAAGCTCTCTTTCCGCAAGGATAAAGAGCTTTATTTGTCTTTATATGAAATCCTCGGTTTTTATCCTCACGACATCAGCTACTACAAGATGGCGCTGTTGCACAAGAGCATCATGCACCGCAATTCTAAGGGAAAACCAGTGAACAACGAGCGGTTGGAGTTCTTGGGTGATGCGGTTTTGGATGCTGTAGTAGGAGATATCGTGTACCAGCATTTCCCTGGCAAGCGTGAGGGATTCCTTACCAATACCCGAAGCAAGTTAGTGCAGCGTGATACGCTGAATAAACTGGCACAGGAAATGGGCATCAACCAGCTGATTCTTTCTAATGGCCACAGTTCTTCTCATAACAGTTATATGGGAGGAAATGCGTTCGAAGCTTTGGTAGGTGCCATTTATCTGGACCGTGGTTACGATGCCTGCATGTATTTTATGCAGAAACGTATTCTGGCACAAATGATAAACATCGATAAGGTGGCTTATAAGGAGGTTAACTTCAAGAGCAAACTCATCGAATGGAGCCAGAAAAACCGCGTGAAGCTGGATTTCGTTATGCTAGACCAGCAAAAAGACAAGAATGGTAGCCCGATTTTCACCTATCAGGTTGTACTCGAAGGTGTTGAAGGTGGAGTAGGAAAGGGCTATTCCAAAAAGGAAAGCCAGCAGGTGGCTTCTAAGACTAGCTTGGAAAAACTGCGCAAAGAACCACAGTATATTGATGCTGTGTTCACAGCTAAGGCTAACCGCACCAAGATGGAAGAGGAACCTGTTGAAAACGTGCCTAACACAGAAGTGAAAGACGATTTCATCATCTCGCAGGATGCTGATGCACAAAACGCACCGGTAGAGGAGAAGCACATCAATGTTTTCAAAGAGGAGGTTTTCACAGAGAAATCTGCCGAAACTGCCCAGGAAACTGAAGTGCAGGTCGAGGTGAAGGATGAAAAGAAGGAGAGTGATGAGTTCGATTTGAGCGACATCACGGCTCAGCCTAAGGAATTATCAAGAGAAGAGATTATTGCCGCTGCCGAAGCGGCTGCTTTCGGTAACGATGAGTAAACTGTATCTCTTTCCGGATAGGAAATACGATTTTACAGAAGACTCCCATAAGATGGTAAATATCGCCACTTATGGGAGTCTTTTGTGTTGTATATTTCCTTTTTGTATACTTTATCTTACCCTTTTGTATTAAAAAATAGTAAAAACTTTCTCTATATCAAAAGTTTGATTTACTTTTGCATCTACTTAAATGATATATATCTAGATATGAGTTTAACAACGATAGTAAGTAACGTCTTCAAACCTCGGCAGAAGGAGTTGGAGAAGTATGTCTATGATGCAGAACATTTGCAGCATAAAGTGCTTATGCACCTTATAAATAAAGGAAAAAATACTGAATATGGTGTCAAGCATTTATTAAATACCACCAACAGTTATGATAAATTTGCACAGAATATTCCTGTCAATACCTACGAGGAGTTGAAGGGGGATATCGACCGTATGCGTCATGGCGAAAAGGATATTCTATGGCCGGGACTGGTAAAATGGTACGCCAAGTCATCTGGCACCACCAACGATAAGAGTAAGTTTATCCCGGTTTCTCATGATGGCTTGCATGGCATTCATTATGCCGGAGGCTTTGATGCCGTAGCCTATTATCTGCGCAATAATCCGAAGAGCAGACTTTTTGATGGCAAGAGCCTTATCTTAGGTGGAAGCCATTCGCCTAACTATAATGTGTCGGATAGTCTGGTGGGTGACCTGAGCGCTATCCTCATCGAAAATATCAATCCGCTTGCCAATCTGGTGCGTGTTCCTAAGAAGTCAACCGCTCTCCTGAGCGATTTCGAAGTGAAACGCGACCTTATTGCCCGCGAAACGATGAATAAGAACGTAACCAATATCTCGGGTGTTCCTAGCTGGATGCTTAGTGTGCTGGTGCGTGTCATGGAACTTTCCGGCAAGAAGCATCTGGAAGAGGTATGGCCTAATCTGGAGGTATTCTTCCATGGCGGTATTGCCTTTACTCCTTACCGCAAGCAGTATGAACAGCTCATCACTTCGCCGAACATGCATTATATGGAGACTTATAATGCCAGCGAGGGATTCTTCGGATTGCAGGATGATCCGGCAGACCCAGCCATGTCGCTTATGATAGATTATGATGTATTCTACGAGTTTATCCCTATGGACGAATTCGGCAGCGAGAATCCTACCGTTGTGCCTCTCTGGGGTGTTGAGGTAGGCAAGAACTACGCTATGATCATCACCACTTCCTGTGGTTTGTGGCGCTATCTCATCGGCGATACGGTTCAGTTTACCAGCAAGAATCCTTATAAGTTTGTCATTACCGGCCGTACCAAGTACTTTATTAATGCATTTGGCGAGGAACTGATCATGGATAATGCCGAGAAGGGATTGGCTTATGCCTGCGAGAAGACGGGTGCTCAGGTTTCTGATTATACCGCTGCGCCGGTTTATATGGACAGTAATGCCAAGTGCCGTCACCAGTGGCTCATAGAGTTCTCTCAGGAGCCAGCCAGCCTCGATGAATTTGCCAGTCTGTTAGACCAGAAGCTGCAGGAAATCAACAGCGATTACGAGGCCAAGCGCTTTCACGACGTTACCCTCCAGCATCTGGAGATAGTGAAGGCCAAGCCGGGACTCTTCAATGAATGGCTGAAGAGCAAGGGCAAGTTAGGTGGACAGCATAAGATTCCACGCTTGAGCAACAGCCGCAAGAACATTGATGAGATGCTCATGATGAACAAATAAAACAAGCTGCATGCTTCTTCCGCTGAAGTTGAAGTGATGCTGCGATATTAAGAAGATATAAAGAATGATTCAATTGAACGACATAAAGAGCAAGTTGAAGGCAAATTCACTGTTTCTGCCTTTCTACGTCTTAGCTTTCCTCATGTTGGCATCCTGTGCCAAGATGGGACAGCCGGATGGTGGTTGGTTCGACGAAACTCCTCCTAAGGTGATTGGAGCTTCGCCAGCCGATAAGGGCGTAAATGTGAAGCAGAAGAAGGTGAATATTTATTTCGACGAATATATCAAGGTAGATAATCCTACCGAGAAAGTGGTTGTTTCGCCTCCGCAGCTCGAAGTGCCTGAAATCAAGGCTTCGGGCAAGCATATTCAGATTTCTCTGGTAGATTCGCTTAAGCCGAATACTACCTATACCATCGACTTTTCCGATGCCATCAGCGATAATAACGAGGGCAATCCGATGGGAAACTATACCTACAGTTTCTCTACCGGCGAGGTCATCGATACGATGGAGGTATCGGGATATGTGCTCGAATCGGAGAATCTGGAGCCTATCAAGGGTATTCTGGTAGGTCTTTACGCTGATCATGCCGATTCAGCCTTCAAGACCAAGCCTATGCTGCGTGTAAGCCGTACCGACAGCCGTGGTCGCTTCGTCATAAAAGGTGTGGCTCCGGGCTCTTACCGCATCTATGCCCTGCAGGATATGGATGGCAACTATATGTTCAGCCAGAAAAGCGAAAAACTCGCTTTTTCTCATGATATTATCGTGCCGTCAAGCAAGCCGGATGTACGACAGGATACTACATGGATTGATTCCTTGCATATCAAGTCGATAGATCAGGTTAATTATACTCATTTCCTACCGGATAATGTAGTGCTCCGTGCCTTTACCGAACTGGTTTCCGACCGCTTCTTCCTCAAGGCAGAGCGTCAGAAGGCCAACTGCTTCTCGCTCTATTACAGTTATGGCGATTCTATCCTGCCACAGATCAAGGGCTTGAATTTTAATGAGAAAGATGCCTTTATTCTGGAAAAATCGGAGAAGAACGATACGCTTACCTATTGGCTCAAGGATACGGCGCTGGTCAACCAGGATACGCTGAATATAGAGCTTACTTACCGTATGACAGACAGTACGGGCGTGCTCCGCAACCAGACTGATACGCTCGAAATTCTTTCGAAGGAACCTTACGAAAAGCGTATGAAGGCGCAGGCTAAGGAACTGGAGAAATGGACCAAGAAGCAGGAAAAACTGAAGAAGAAGGGTGAACCTTATGATAGCGTGATGGCAGTAAAACCGCTTGATGTTCAGATAAGTGTCTCTTCTCAGCTCGATCCTGACAAGAATGTTATCTTCACCTTCAATACGCCGCTTGCCAAGGCCGATACGGCAGGCATTCATCTCTATGCCAAGCATGATACGCTATGGTATAGGGCGCCGATGGAGTTTAAGCCGCTGGGCAACCGCAAGTATATTCTGAGAGGCGAGTGGCGTCCGGACATAGAATATAGTCTGGAGGTTGATTCTGCCGCATTCCAGGACATCTACGGACTTGTATCTAAACCTGTGAAACAGGGTTTCAAGGTCAATTCCCTGGATACTTACGGCACGCTGCTCATTAATGTAACTCACGATTTCGACAATCATCCGCTCCTCGTTCAGCTACTCAATGCGCAGGATCAGGTGGTGAAAGAAGTGAAGGCAGTGAACGGAGTAGCCGAATTCTATTATCTCAAGCCGGAGAAGTATTACATGCGTCTGATAGTAGACCGCAACGGCAACGGCAAGTGGGATACAGGCTGCTATGATAAGGATGAACAGGCAGAAGAGGTGTATTACTATCCAGACGTGATAGAATGCAAGGCTAAATGGGATTTAACCGAGAGTTGGGATCCTACGGCCCGTGAACTTTCCCGTCAGAAGCCTGGTGCCATTACCAAGCAGAAGCCTGATAAAGAAAAGAAAGTTAAGAACCAGAATGCGCAACGTGCCAAGAAACTTGGCATCGAGTACATTCCTAAATTATAAAGAGTTATGAAAACGATCAAATCATTCGGGATTGCATTATTGCTACTTCTGGTCAGCACTACGGTGTCTGCCCAGTGTACCTTCCGTAATACAGCCTTCAAGTCGGGTGAGTTCCTTACTTACAATCTGTATTACAATTGGAAGTTTGTTTGGGTAAAAGCTGGTAATGCCAGTATGTCTATCGTTCAAACCACCCGTCATGGTAAGCCTGCTTATCGCGGTTCTCTTGTTACAAGAGGCAATAAGCGTGTAGATGATATCTTTGTGCTTCGCGACACTCTGCTCTGCTACAGCGGCACCGATCTGGCGCCTATGTATTTCCGTAAGGGAGCTCACGAGGGCAAGCGCTATACGGTAGATGAGGTATTCTACAGCTATTCTGGCGGTAGGTGTCATCTCAAACAGCACCGTCAGCAGCATGATGGTAAGCATGTATGGAAGAATGCCACCTACGATGATTGTGTTTTTGACATGATGAACATCTTCCTGCGTGCCCGCAGTTTCGATCCTGCCAACTGGAAGAAGGGTTATACCGTAAAATTCCCTATTGCTGATGGAAAGAACCGCACTCCAGCTCAGATAAAGTTTGATGGTAAGGTTACCATCAAGGCAGATAATGGTGTGAAGTACCGTTGCCTGCGCCTTGCCTATATGGAGTATGAGAATCGCAAGTATAAGAGAATCGTAGATTTCTATGTAACCGATGATGAGAATCATATTCCTATCCGTTTGGATATGTTCCTCAAGTTTGGTGCTGCCAAGGCATTCCTCGTAGGAATGAAGGGTGTGAGAAATCCGGTTTCTTCAATCGTGAAATAAGATAAAACAAAGCTCTCGGTGCATGATGCATCGGGAGCTTTGTTATTAATATGGCTGTGCAAGCTGATTATTTCGGCAGCGATATGGTGAACTCCGACCATTTGCCTTTTTCGCTCTTTACGCTTACTTTGCCGCCATGGGCATTGATAACCTGCAGCACATAGTTCAGGCCGATACCGAAGCCGCCACGGGTCTTCCGGGCGTCTCTTTCGTGCTCAGCAGCACGCTCAAAGCGGTTGAAGATTGTTTTCATCTCACTTCTGGCTATGCCGATACCCTCATCGTATATCTTGATATATACATTTCTGTCATTCTCGGAGGTGGAAATCTGAATGTTGATTTCTTCCTTCGAGTATTTGGTGGCGTTATCTACTATATTGCTGATAGCCTCCTTCAGATATTCCTCATCTGCCAGTGCCGAAGTGGCTCCGAATAGGGTGGTGATATGAATCGGTTTCGCCGATTTCGCCTTGTATTTATCCACCACATCCTCTATCATCGCTTCCAAATCTATTTCAGCCTTCTGGATGCTCAGTTTACCATGTTCCAGTTTTGAGATGGTAAGCAGGCGGTTGATGAGAGCAAGCAGATGCTGTGCCTCGTCTTCTACGATACAGAAATATTTCTCCTTCATTTCCGGCTTCTTTTCCAGTACGCCGCTGTGCAAATATTTGGTTCCCATGATGATAGAGGTGAGCGGCGACTTCATATCGTGAACCATTGCATAGGAGAAATCCTCGCGCAGCAGTCGAACCCTTTCCTGCTCATCAATATAGTTGATTTGGTCGATAAGGCTCAGGATGATGACCACCGTGGTGAGGAGAGAGGTGAGAACGGTGAACTTGCTTTCGTAAAAGGCTGCGAGCAGGGCCTGTGCCCTGACATCCGGTGCCAGGTTCCAGGGTGTTTCAAACCCCATCTGGTGAACGGTCATCTCGAAGGAGTTCCACATCCAGAACAGCTGCATGCAGAGCACGGCTATCAGCGCCGTGGTGCTGAGTATTTTGGTTCTATTCGTTTTCATCTTTCACAAGCATTTCAGGCAGTTTCCTGCTCAGGGCAGCGAATCCGCCTATGGTTAATGCTGTACCGGCTATCAGGAGCAATATGCCGAGCACTTTCGATTCAAAATGGAAGGGAACCAGATTGGATACGAAATAAAGCACGAAGAGAATGATGGTGCTGCGTGTCTTGCCGTATATCCAGCTGCAATAGCAGAGGGTGATAAAACCGAGCACGGTCAGATCTACATTGATATCACCACTGGGTGTTACCGACATCATGCTGGCTGGCAGCATCATGATTGAGAGCGTGAGCAGCTGCACCCAACTCTTCTTGCCGCAGCGGATCAGTTCCTCCTGAATGGCGCCGAAGAATATGTAGGCAGATATAAACGATCCGTTGATATTAAAAGGCAGGAAGCCGAGATAGCTAATATCCATCATCTGCTTGGGAAGGAAGTCGAGATGGAAGAGATTCATGATGGAATAGAAGACCATGGTGAAGCCTAGAATCGGCATGGTGCAAATGGTCATCGCCTTCCATTTGGCTGCAGGAATCACCTTTCCAAGCGAGAACCTGGAGAATTTGTAATGTCCGAAGGTGAACCATACGATGAGTATGCCCAGAAATCCGATGACTATTATAAACGGATAGACGGATTCCTTCAGGGCTCCTATCTGCTGGCTGTGGGAGCCCGAATCCATGTTCATTGCCATGTAGAGTCCCACCAGGAATCCTCCCAGGAAGATGGTGATGAGATATTCTGCCAGAAACAGTATGTAGTATAATATCGCTTTCAGCATAATGATGTCTTTTCTGTCTTTTTTCTTTATTCTAATTTGATTCTCGTATGATGTTATGAGGGGGTGGGGGATGTTTATTCTGCGATGAGTTTGAATCCCACACCTCTGATGGTTTTCAGTTCTACGCCCGGTTCGTCTTCCAGCGCTGTGCGGATTTTCTTGATGAATACATCCAAACTTCTGGAAGCAAAATAGTCTTTGTCTTCCACTCCCCAGAACCGGCTCAATACGGCTTCGCGGCGCACCACCTCGTTTTTGTTTACTGCCAGCAGTTCCAGAATCTTTGCCTCTCGTGCGGTGAGCATTTTCTGTTTACCATCCTGCGTATCTTTCAGAGTAGCATGGTCGGCATCTAGAATGTATTTACCCAGTTTTATCTGGTTGCTGGCGTTTTCGCTGCGGGCTCCGGCTTTCAGTTGGAGCAGGCTATGTATATGAGCATCAAGCTCTTCCGGAATAAACGGCTTCTTCACATAGTTATTGGCCCCGGCGGCATAACCTGCCTTCAGGTCTTTCGGCGAGGTGAGTCCGGTGGTAAACAGAATTATGGTTTTTCCGTCAACCTCTCTTATTTTCTTCACCATTTCTATTCCGTCCATGATGGGCATGTCGATATCAGATACGATAACATCGGGCTGAAAGTCTTGCCACACCTTCAGTCCTTCCTTGCCGTTTACGGCGGTTTTCACCTCATATCCTCCGATGATATCTTCGAAGCAACTTTTCTCCATATAGGCAAGGTTTTCATCATCCTCTACCAGGAGCAGTTTAGTATTTGCCATAATCTTTTCAGTTTTGATGATTACAGTTGCAAAGATACATTTTTTTTGTGAAAGGGCCATATAAAGAGGTGGAGATTAACTTAAAGATAACATTCATTCCTGAACTTTTGAAGGCACTATGGATTAGGAACGGGGAGTGATCAGGGGCGGGTATAAATTAGGCACGGATTACGCGGATTACACGGATTTATGGCGCAACTGCTAATAAACCATATCATAATCTCTAATAAAGAGTCGTGTAATCTGTGTAATCCGTGCCTAAATAATTATTGCTTGTCCGAGTCGATGAGGGCGAGTAGATGCTCTACTGCCACCTCCTGCGGAATATTCTTTTCTACGCAAACCTGCTTGCGGTAGAGGCTTACTCGGTTTGGACCGGCACCTACGTAGCCGTAATCGGCATCCGCCATTTCGCCTGGACCATTCACGATACAGCCCATGATACCTATCTTCAGCCCCTTGAGATGCTTGGTTGCCTCCTTGATCTTGGCGATGGTTTCACGAAGATCGTAGAGGGTTCTGCCGCATCCCGGACAACTGATATACTCGGTCTTGCTGGTGCGCAGACGGGCTGCCTGAAGTATTCCGAAAGCGGTTTCATCTATTGTCTGGGCAGGGATGTCTCCATTGTTCATCAGCCAGATACCATCGGTCAGACCATCAATCATCAAGGCTCCCATATCAGCAGCAGCCTCCAGCTGGAAGTCGCTCTTCTCCTCCTTGCCGTGCTGGTACATCTCGGCGAAAACCACAGGGTTCTTCAAGCCGGCATTCATCATCTCGTGAACCAATGCACGCTGGTCGCCCAGACGGTTCTGATGGTTGCTTACGCAGATAACCACCACCTCAGGATGAGCCTTCAGACAGGCGATATATTCCTCGGCAGGTGTACCATACTGCAGGGTGAGGAACTTCACGTCTGCCTTGATGCTGGCGATGAGCGGCATTGCCATGGCAGGGAAGATAGGGTAGAGCTTGGCACCAGTCGTCTCTGGCTTGCTGTTCAGCGTCTCGTAAACGTTGTAATCTACGATGTAGTTCTGGCCAGCCACAAACTGCTTAGGCATCTTGCCGCCGATGTAGATATAGTCTGGCGTAGCATCCTTGTTCTCACAAGCGGTGCTCTCGCCGTTGATTCGGTTGCTGATAACCACCGGAACGTTGCTGCCGCCGATATTGCCTACAGCCACGGTTTCGCGGCGGGTAGGGCGCAGCCAGTCGAATGAAGGACAAGCTGTGGCAGGAATCATCAGATGCCCCTTCTTCTTGCCGATGTAATCTACCAGATGGCGTGCAACAGGAATCTCTGCAGCCGGTTCCTCGCTCAGGCTTACACGAACGGTATCGCCGATGCCATCAGCCAGGAGGGCACCGATACCTACGGCACTCTTGATTCTGCCATCTTCGCCTTCGCCGGCTTCGGTTACGCCGAGGTGGAGTGGGTAGTTCATGCCTTCCTTCTCCATTTCTTCTACCAGGAGGCGCATGGAGCGAACCATCACAACGGTATTGGATGACTTGATGCTGATAACCACATCGTGGAAATTCTCCTTCTTGCAGATGCGCAGGAACTCGAGACAGCTCTCTACGATGCCCTCAGGGGTATCGCCATAGCGGTTGCGGATGCGGTCGGAGAGTGAACCATGATTCACACCGATGCGGATGGCAGTATGATGCTCCTTGCAGATGTTGAGGAAAGGTACGAAGCGATCCTCAATCTTCTGAAGTTCGTGGGCATACTCCTCGTCGGTATATTCCTGCTTGATGAACTTGCGGGCAGGATCCACGTAGTTGCCAGGATTGACGCGCACTTTCTCACAATAGAGAGCAGCCACATCGGCAACGTTAGGATTGAAGTGAACATCGGCTACGAGCGGAGTCTGATAGCCGTCGGCACGGATGCCGGCATTGATGTTTTTCATGTTCTCTGCCTCGCGGGAACCCTGAGTGGTGAAGCGCACCAGTTCGCCACCAGCCTTGATAATCTCCTCAGCCTGTTGCACGCAAGCCTCGGTATCATTGGTGTTGGTGGTGGTCATCGACTGGATGCGGATAGGATTATCGCCACCCAGGTCGATGGCTCCGATATGTGCCACAGAAGAGGCACGGCGGGTATAATTGAATAAATCTACCATAATATATAAGATAAGATATGCCCCAAAAGAATGGGGCATATCACATATTAGATTAATTACACTTGAAGTCGTATTTCACCTCAGCCAGGTCCTTGTTGGCCTTCTCGATCTTGGCACCGAGACCCGCCTTCCAAGCCTCTACCTTCTGAGCCACTTCCTCGTCGGCAAGGGCAATCATTTCAGCAGCGAGGATGGCAGCGTTCTGAGCCGCATTCACACCAACAGTAGCTACAGGAATGCCAGGAGGCATCTGGATGATGCTGAGCATGGCATCAAGACCATCGAGCATACCCTTGATAGGCACGCCGATTACTGGCAGAGGAGTAGATGCTGCGATAACACCAGGAAGGGCGGCAGCCATACCGGCAGCGGCGATGATAACCTTCACGCCACGCTCCTTGGCTCCCTTGGCGAATGACTCTACTGCATCTGGAGTGCGGTGAGCAGAGAGGGCATTAACCTCGAAAGGAATCTGGTTGTCGTTCAACCACTTACATGCTTTTTCCATAACAGGCAGATCGCTTGTACTGCCCATAATAATGCTTACTAATGGTTTCATTTCTTCTTATATTTTATTATAAACTTTATATTACCAAAATAGCACAGGCGGTGCCTATCAGAAATCCTGCAACTACCTGTGACAGCGTATGTTGTCGGAGTATCATGCGGGCACTTCCTACTGCGCCTGCCATCATCAGCACAAGGCAGAGCCACCACAGCGGATTGAAATTGAAGGCTACAGAATAAGACACCAGAGCTCCTGCCACACCTCCGATGGCTGCCGTATGGGTGCTGATCTTCCACCATACATTGATGAAGGCGCAAATCATCTGTATCGCCAGCGCTACCACTACGATGATACTGATGACGCGAGGCGTATTGCGGTATTCCATCCAGAAAAAACAGCCGAAGTAACATACGATAGAGAGGATGTAAGGCACAATACGACGCTCCTTCTTGCCCAGCTCACGCGAGGTCCAGCCTTGAACCATGCGGTAGAGGTGGATGAGTAGCGATGGAGCTACGACGGTCAGGAGGTAGACCATGCCCAGCATCACCAGTTTGTATCCTATCGGTAACAGCGACATATAACTGAAGATGAACAGAGCAATCAGTCCTACTATCGGCAGATAGAAGGGCGTGAAGATCATGCTCATGATGCGTGCTGTCAATATGATATTCTTCTCTTTCATAACACTAATAACGTATATATTCTTTTTATCTCTCAAATATTTTGTGGTGGGCCCCGGTTTCTTCCTGACTCATACCACTATCTTATTTTCTGAGTCGTGCCACCGGTATGCCCAGTTGCTCCCTATATTTTGCCACCGTACGTCGTGCTATAGGGAATCCCTTCTCCTTCAGCAGTTTGGCGAGTGCATCATCGCTGAGCGGCTTTTTCTTGTCTTCTTTCTCGATGATGTCGTGCAGGGCAATCTTGATTTTGCGGGTAGACATCTCTTCGCCGTCTTCAGTAGTGTAGCTGTCTGTGAAGAAGAACTTCAGCGGGAAGGTGCCCCATTTGGTCTGGGCATACTTCACGTTGCTCACTCTCGAGATGGTACTGATGTCCAGTCCTGTGCGGTCAGCCACATCCTTCAGAATCATCGGTTTCAGGTCAGCCTCGTCTCCATCCAGGAAGAACTGTCGCTGTATGTCGATAATTGCCTTCATGGTGACGATGAGGGTATGTCTTCTCTGCTTGATGGCTTCGATGAATCCCTGTGCCTTGTCCACCTTTTCCTTGGCGTAGAGCAGGGCTTCCTTGTCGCTCCGGCTCATCTTGTCTTTATGCTTCCTGTAGGTGTCAATCATGTCGGTGAATGATGGCGAAACCGTCAGTTGCGGAATGTTGCCGCGGTTCAGCGAGAATGTAATCGTTCCGTCGTCATTGGTGTCGATGATGAAGTCGGGGGTAATCTGCTGCATGTTTCTTCCCTCTGTTTCGCCCATCGATGCGCCCGGTTTCGGGTTCAGCTTTCTGATTTCTGCCTGCAGGGTTTCTACCTGTGTATCGTTCAGTTCCAGTCCTGCCTTGATCTTGTCCCAATGTTTCTTGGTAAACTCGTCAAAATAGTCGGTAAACACCTCTTCCATCGTCTTGCGGAGCACACCTCTCGGCAGTCTCTTAACCTGCAGCAGGAGGCATTCCTGCAGACTTCTTCCTCCTACACCGGCTGGGTCGAAGGTCTGTAGAATGTGGAGCACGTGCTCGATGTCTTTTTCCGTCACATCGATGTTGTGATAGATGGCGAGCTCATCGCAGATGCTGTCCAGGTCCTTGCGTAACAGTCCGTCGTCATCCAGTGAACCGATAAGATATTCCATCACTTCCTTCTCCTTGTCGCTGAGCGGCTGCATGTCCATCTGTTCCTTCAGTTTATCATAGAAAGAGGTAGTGTCGCCGTAAACCATTTCTTCGTAGTCAGCGCTGTCCTGGTTGTTGTATCTGTCTGTATTGTAGTCAGGCATCTGGTCGTCTTTTCCGATGCTTTCCAGTGCCTGGTCCAGTTCGTCTTTTCTTTCTTCTTTTTCAGATTCAGCCTCGTAGGCATCCTCATCGCTGCTGTTGTCGTACTCATCATCTGCGGGCGAATCATCATTGGCGACATTCTCGTTGAGCATGTCGTCTGGGTTCTCGCTTTCCAGAGCGGGATTATCGTCCAGTTCTGCATTGATACTGTCTTCCAGTTCCGTGAGCGGCATTTCCAACAGTTTCACCTGCAGCATTTGCTGGGCAGAAAGTCTTTGAAGTTGCTGTAACTTCTGTGCCTGTGTCTGTATGAGTTTTTGAGCCATAATTACTTAAAGTATTCTTTTAGTTCGTTGGCAAGCTGGTAAAGCCTGTCTGGATTTCCGTTTCCGTATTGGTGCCAGATGTCGCTGCATGCTTCTAGCAGCGGGTGTATCAGCACATCTTCGCGGTTGAGATAAGGGTCGCAGTACATGAATACGCCCATCGCCTCGGCAATGACCTTCGGTGATGTCCTGATGAGTTTTCCCAGGTCTATGATTTCCGGTGTTTCCGGCACCATGGTGATTGGTGTGAGCTGGAAGTAGAGATCGAGGATGATGATGAGTTTCACGGGGGTGAGCGATGGTTCACTTTCCAGTGGTTCCCAGTTTTTCTCGAATGTTTCCTTCACTTCCACTCCCTCGAAGAACTGTATGGCGTTTCCGCAGCCGTTCATCTGCCTGATGCGCTGTATATCGCGCTTCAGTTTCTGTGGCTTATCGGCATACTTCTCCCATAGTCGCTTGATTCTCGGAGTCACCATTCTGAGTTTGAACATCTGTTCGTGCAGAAACTCAGGTGGAATATGCAGTTCCAGGCTCAAGTCGACCATCCCTTTCGAATAGAGAGGTTTCACGCCCATGGGCTTCTTCTGGTACAGCTGCAACAGCAGGAGCCAGTATTCTTCGTTCCAAAGAGGATGTCTTGCCATAATTTCCTATCTTTATATATCTTCTGCAAAATTACGACTTTTCGTTGGTAAAACAAAATAATTTGGCGGTTATTTTTTTCTCAAACTGAACTTTCTCCAGTCTAGGAGTAAATGAGTTAAGTACTTTAAGGAGTTATGACTATAGTCTTTGGCAAAGTTTTTATGTAGTAATACATATGTCCTAGCTCCTTTACCTAGGGGATAAAATAAAGAGCGCAACTTCGAATGATTTCGAAATTGCGCTCTTCTAATACGATATTCCCAAATTTCTCATAACTCAAGGGCTTTTTGTTACCCTTTCCATTACGGAGCCCGAAGCAGCAATTCTGCTCAGGCGTCATCTTTGGTTATCCCATACATTTGGATCTTTTTACCTTCAACTCACCTGTTGAAATTATCCTGTTAATCCTTGAATAAACAATCTTTAAATTTACCTTTAAACTAAAACCTAATAAAAAAACAACTAACAATCTTAAACCTAAAAACCTAATAACCTAAACTTTTTGTCGTCCTTGAATAAACAATCTTTTCTTTACCTTAACTAATACCGTTTCTCTGAATAAACAATCTTAAATTTACCTTTAAACTAACTAATAACCTAAAACAACTAACAATCTTAACCTAAAAACCTAATAACCTTTTTGTCTTATTGACGATGCAAAGGTACGACGATTTTCCGAACCCACCAAATGTTTTAAGAGAAAATCACATAAAAAAGCCTCTTTTTTGATATAAATCAACTATGTGTGTGCGCACACACGTGCTATTTAACAGCTATTTGATGTATGTCAACCATTTTAACATATTTCTTATGTCTGAAGCCTGTTTGGGAGCTTATTCCTGATTATAGTTAAGCTTATACCTTATTATATATAGAGAGGAGGTTTATGCTGTCTTTGGGAGATGAGTAAGGTACGACTAATCGCACTGACCGGTCGTACAGATATGCCTCTTCGCTCATGGATACGGCGATGGTCTTGAGGCGCAGATAGTCTTCCGATAGGTAGATGAGTCCCTTGTTGCCCCAGTTCTTGCCCCATGAATTGCGGCAGACGTAGAATCTCTGCTTGCCTTTCATGAAGGTACCTATGATTTCCATCACATGATCATCGGTGGTGCGAAGCTGTTCAAACTCCTTCTGTCGCGATGCTTGGGTCACGGGGCGTTCCATCGGCTGTATGTCTACACAGTTTTTCCTTGGTTCCTTGAAGCCAGGTTCGCTGATGTCACCTTCCCAGCATACCGGGTGTCCTTTTTCTACCGCCTTCCTGATGTGGAGCATCAGCTCGTCGAGCGGAAGGTTCAGATAGGCATCGTGCATCCGGTTATCGGGAATCTCGAGTGCAAAGTATTCTCTGTAAGGATGATGCGAGAAACTGGTGAGCGATACATACTCCTCGGGATAGCATACGCTGTGGGCAAACTCTTGAGGGGTATATTCGGCACCCAGCATGTGTACGGCCTTGGCAGGCATGTAGCCTATTTCTGCGTCAAACAGGTCGTTCAGTTCCTCCTTGAGCTGGCTGATGCCCGCTTTCTGCGAGATGGCGCCATCGCACAGTTTCTGCACCTTGCGGCAGAGCACCTTGTAGTTCACGTGCTTCGGATCTTCATAGCTGTCGTAAGGTTGTGCACCATACTTATCTATATAATGTATCAGCATCGGGGCAGTACCGCGCAGGCTGATGTTCTTCTTTCCCTGTGCAAAGTAATATTCCAGTGCCTGTTCTTCCAGCATCATGCGGGCTATGTAGGCGATGGAGAGATTCACGGAATCCCCCTTCATGATGTGCTCGCTTTCGATGGTGGCAAGCATGCCGTATGCCCAGCAGAGTTCGCTGTTGCCCTGGTCCTTGACGGGCGTAGTACTGATCAGGTGGATGTGCTCCGGAAGATAATCCTCGCCTCCAACTGTCTCTGGGATACCGGCTCGCTGCTGTCTGTATCCGCAGCCGGCGAATACAAGCAGAGCGAGTCCTATGGTTATAATGTTCTTTCTTTCCATGCCGCAAAAATACAAAAAAGATTTTAATCTGTGGCATTAATCTTTCTTAAAACGCCATGGGTTATTAAAATTTCTTGTCATAGCCTGATGCAGGAATCTCCGGCTGGTTGACTGTGAACGACATATTGTTGGCAGGGTAGGTAAAAATCGGACCGGTATAGGTAGTCTTCTTTCCGATAACCAGGTGTACGTTGTCAAAGCTGATGGTCTTGATAACCTTTTCTTCCTTGTCTTTTGCCGTAGCTGTTATATGGATGTCGGTTACATCTTTGTCGGTCAGAAGGGTGTAGAGTGTATAGTAAATGATTCTTTCCTGGTGTTCTTTGGCTTCTAAAGAAAAGTTTCGGGTGATGGTAGCCTTTTCTTTGCAGAATCCGGTAGAAGGATTGAACACCGTGCCGCAGCTTCCGCTTATCGTGATTTCCTGAGTCTTGGTAGTCAGGGGCATGATGTCGGTAGCACGCAGTTCAAAACAGCTGACGGCACGTTTCAGCGAAACATTCTGTGTTACGGCTTTGCTGCCCGATTCCACCTTGATATCCTGCAGGGTATACGCCATATCGCGTACGATATTGTTGGCAAAGGTCATTTCATACCTTGATTTTACTTCGATTCGTTCTTCCTGCTGCAAATCAGTTTTTGCTGCTACGGCAACGAGCGTGTATTCTCCTGCCGGCACCTGCAGGCTGACGTTTCCGAATTTGTCATCCCAGTTTTCCTGTCTTACGGTATAGCCGGCAGTAGTTTCATCTCCTTTCGGAATGAGACATACTTGCAGATCTGTGTAGAGTTTTGCATCCTTGAGCGATTTCTCGCTCCCGTCGGCTCTCGTTCTGGCAAGATTGCTCTCTTCATCCTGCCCGATAGGCACAATGGAGCTTTCGAAGAAGCAGAATCTTACTTCTTGGTTCTTGACTTGTGGTGTTGTTTCAAGCATCACGTTTTCTTGTGTGCAACTAACCATTGTGGTCATTGCCAGGAACAGAATCATTCCTGAGGTAAAAACATTCTTCATCTGCTTTCACTTTGATTAATAATACCAGCCGTAAGACTGGATAGGATTCATATAAAAAGAAGTATATCCTAGGGATATATTCTTATTTATAGGCAAATATAGACAAATAATCGTGATTGATTTGTCAATATAATCGAATTTCTGTCATTTTTTCTCCATTTTTCTGTGTTTTGTCTTCATTTTGGTGTAACTTTGTACCCGAAAAAAGATAATTGCATTCATGAATACAAAGATAAACGAATTTGAAGTGATGGCACCAGTGGGCTCACGCGAGTCACTGGCTGCTGCCATACAGGCTGGCGCCGACTCCGTATACTTCGGAATCGGCAAGTTGAACATGCGTTCCCATTCAGCCAACCATTTTACTATCGATGATTTGCGTGAGATTGCTGCCACCTGCAACGAGCATGGTATCAAGACCTATCTCACCGTCAATACTGTCATCTACGATAACGACATCTCAACGATGAAGGAAATCATCGATGCTGCCAAGGAGGCAGGCATCTCTGCCGTCATCGCCAGCGATGTGGCTGTAATGAGCTATTGCAATGAAGTGGGCGAGGAGGTTCATTTATCCACACAGTTAAATATCTCAAACACAGAGGCTTTGAAGTTTTATGCACGCTTTGCGGATGTTTCTGTTCTGGCACGTGAATTAAACATGGACCAGGTGAAGCACATCCACGAACAGATAGAGAAGCAGAACATCTGCGGACCTATGGGCAAGCAGATCCGCATCGAAATGTTCTGTCATGGTGCTCTGTGCATGGCTGTATCGGGCAAGTGCTACATGAGTCTCGCCAATGCCAACCGCTCTGCCAACCGTGGCGAGTGTGTGCAGATTTGCCGCCGCAGTTATACTGTTACAGATAACGAAACTGGCAACCAGCTTGAAATCGACAACAAGTATGTAATGAGTCCGAAGGACCTGAAGACCATCCGCTTCATCGACCGCATGATGGATGCCGGTGTGCGCGTCTTCAAGATTGAAGGCCGTGCCCGTGGTCCTGAATATGTATATACCGTAGTGAAATGTTATAAGGAGGCGATAGCTGCCGTGCTCGACGGAACCTTTACCGAGGAGAAGAAGGATGAGTGGGATGAGAAACTCGCCACCGTCTTCAACCGTGGTTTCTGGGATGGTTATTACCAGGGGCAGACTCTCGGTGAATGGAACAAGCATTACGGTTCCGTAGCTACCGAGAAGAAGGTGCTAGTGGGCAAGGTGATGAAATATTTCTCTAAGTTGGGTGTGGCAGAAGTAGCCGTAGAGGCTTCTACCTTCGACAAGGGCGAGAAACTGCTGATTACAGGTAACACCACCGGCGTGATGTATCTCCATGCCGATGAAATCCGCTACGACCTGAAACCGGTAGAAACGGCGCAGCAGGGCTGGAGAGTTTCCATCCCTGTACCAGATAAGGTACGCCCTAACGACAAGCTCTATAAGTTGATTACAGTAAACGAAATTAAAGAAATAAAATAATGGCAACAATTAATGAATTGCAGGATGAAGTAGTAGAGGAGTTCCAGGATTTCACCGACTGGATGGACAAGTATCAGATGCTCATTGACTTGGGCAACGAGTTGGCTCCTCTCGATGAGAAATACAAGAACGAGCAGAACCTTATCGACGGCTGTCAGAGCCGCGTATGGCTGCAATGCGATTATGTAGATGGCAAGCTCGTATTCACTGCCGATAGCGATGCGCTCATCGTAAAGGGTATCATCGCCCTCCTCATCCGTGTGTTGAGCGGTCATACCCCAACCGAGATTATGGATGCCGACCTCTATTTCGTAGAGAAAATTGGTCTGAAAGACCATTTGAGTCCTACCCGCAGCAACGGCCTTCTGGCGATGATCAAGCAGATTCGCATGTACGCCCTTGCCTACAAGACCAAGGAGGCAGAGGCTTAACTGCCTCTGATTATATTATATATAATAAGGTATATTATAATGCGCAAATTAAGAACGATAGAGATGAACCGCCTCACCCTGGAGGAATTCAAGGAAGCCGAGAAGCTGCCCCTGATAGTGGTCCTGGATGATGTGCGTTCATTATATAATGTAGGAAGTGTTTTCCGTTCCTGCGATGCCTTCCGTGTAGAGGCGGTGTATCTCTGCGGAATCACCGCCACCCCTCCCAATGTCGAGATTCATAAGACGGCATTGGGTGGCGAAGACAGCGTGGATTGGGAATACTTTAAGACCACCGAAGAGGCGGTAGAGAAGTTGAAGCAGAAAGGCTACTTTGTATATAGCATCGAGCAGGTAGAAGGCTCCACCAAGCTCCAGAACCTGCCTGAGGCTCACCCTTCCCTCTCCAAAGGCTACGCCGTGATTTTCGGTAACGAGGTGAAGGGAGTGAAACAGAACATCGTGGATATGAGCGATGGCTGTCTGGAGATTCCCCAGTTCGGCACCAAGCATTCCCTGAATGTCAGCGTCACCGCCGGCATCGTAGTCTGGGAGTTTGCCAAACTCTTGAAGCTATAAGTTGAGTTCATGCCAAACTTGCGTTTCTTGCTAAGTTTGGCATGAACTCATTTGTTAACAACAATGTGCAAAAATCCCTCAATGAGGGATAAAAATGATTAAATATATCCCTCATTGAGGGAACTTTTCGAAAGAATTCATCCCTCATTGAGGGATTATTTGTATCTTTGCTGCAGTTTTAAACGATATTCATCTAAAAGAGCAAGATATGATAGACAATAAACTATATGAATACATGGCGGAGTTGTTGAAACGTACTCCGCTTGATTTCATCAGATATAAATATGATGAAATCAACTGGAATGGACGATTAATAGGTATCGTTGGACCGCGAGGCGTTGGAAAATCCACCATGATACTTCAGCGCATCAAGCTATCTAAGGAAGGCCATCACCTGTATGTGTCGGCCGACAACATCTATTTTTCAAATCATTCCTTGATTGACTTCGCCGACGAGTTTATCAAGGAGGGTGGTACACATCTTTATATAGATGAAATTCACAAGTATGCCGGCTGGAGCAGAGAACTGAAGCAGATTTACGACATGCACCCATCCCTGAACCTTATCTTTACCGGTTCATCGGTATTGGACATCAAGAAGGGAGAAGCTGATCTGAGCCGTCGGGCACTGATGTATATGATGCAAGGCTTGTCGTTCAGGGAATATCTGCAACTTTTTGAAGGCATCAAGACCAGAGCTTTCAGTCTCGACGAAATGCTCAATCACCAGGTAGAGATTCCGGGAGTGGAACATCCATTGCCATTTTTCAGAGCGTACCTCGACCATGGCTATTATCCATTTGCCATAGAGGGAGATTTTACGCAAAGAATGCTGCAGGTGATAGACCAGACGGTAGAAGTTGACATTCCGCAATATGCTGATATGAAAGCCTCAACAGCACGCAAGCTAAAGCGTATGCTCGTTATTCTTTCCGGGTTGGCTCCCTACAAGCCAAGCGTAGAGAACCTTGCCACAGAAATCGGGGTAAGCAAGAACAACGTGCCTGATTATCTCGTCTATCTGGAACGTGCAGGAATGATAGGTCTGCTCAGAGATGATACTTCGGGTATGCGCAATCTGGGGAAGGTGGAAAAAGTTTATGTCGATAACCCAAGTCTGATGTCAGTACTCACCTCTAATCCCAACATAGGAAACATAAGGGAAACTTTCTTCTACAATCAGATGAGAGAAAAACAAGACGTTACTTCCTCCAGGGTTTCCGACTTTACCATTGGTGATTATACCTTTGAGATTGGCGGAAGGAAGAAAGGTAAAAAGCAGATAGAGGATGTAAAAAACGGACGTATCGTAAAAGACGATATAGAGACGGGGCATGGAATCATCATCCCTCTCTGGTACTTCGGAATGAATTATTAGAGTCGTGAACTTGCGAAACTTTTAATTAAGTAGTCTTTTATCAGTTGAGTTCATGCCAAACTTGCGTTTTTTTTCCAAGTTTGGCATGAACTCATTTGGTAATATCAAATAAAAAGCGTATCTTTGCCGGCAAATAGTTATACTTAATGATACGACAATGAAGATAATAGGCAGAAAAAAAGAAATAGAATCCTTGGAGCGGTATGTTAATTCTGAGCAATCCGAGTTTATAGCACTCTATGGTCGAAGACGTGTGGGGAAAACGTTCTTGATACGAAATCTTTTCGGCGATAGGTTTGCATTTGCGGCTACAGGTATCCTGGAGGGTGAAGCTTCAGAACAAAGAAGCAGTTTTATGGCTTCACTGAGAGACTATGGGTGTACGGACTATGCGTTTGCAGACTGGATGGAAGCGTTTTCTAAATTGCGTAATTTATTGGAAACCAAAGGCAAAAATAAGCAGAAACCATTGATTGTTTTTATTGATGAATTGCCATGTTTCAATACCCAACGGTCAAAGTTTGTACATGCATTAGGCTATTTTTGGAATAACTGGGCAGCTTGGCAAGGCAATGTTAAGTTGATAGTGTGTGGCTCGGCAACTTCATGGATGACTCGTAATCTCTTAGATAGCAAGGGAGGCTTGCATAACCGTTTGACCCAAACACTTTGGTTAAAGCAGTTCTGCTTATCCGAGACAGAGGATTATCTTAAAAATGCGGGGTTTAAATGGAGTCGTGAGAGTATTGCCCAGTGTTATATGGTATTGGGAGGAATACCTTATTATTTAAGTCTGCTTGACAATCGCATGGGTTTACCCCAGAACATAGACCGACTTTTTTTTGCGTCAGATGGTAAGTTGAAGGATGAGTTTCATCGCTTATATGGGTCTTTATTCAAAAATCCTGAAGCTTATTTAAAGGTTATAGACCTTTTGGCAAATAATCATCAAGGTTTGACCCGAAAGGAATTGGCGCAGAAAATGAAAACGAACGGCAGGTTAACTGAAGTCCTCGACGATTTGCTGCAATGCGGGTTTATCAGTCGAATGGGAGTACGTGCGCAGAAGGGAGGTATCAAGGCTACAGATGGTATTTATCATCTGACGGATTTTTATACTCGTTTCTATTATGATTTCTGTAGAGGTAAAACTTCCGATGAGCAGTATTGGACTCATAAGTTTACAACTCCAAAGGTAAATACTTGGTTAGGATTAGCGTATGAGCGACTTTGCATGGCTCACATACCTCAAATCAAGATTGCTTTAGGAATTAGCGGTCTTCATACGGAGTATTATTCCTGGCGTAGTAAGGAGCATCAGCCTGCAGCTCAGATAGATCTTATTGTCGAGCGTTCCGATAATATGGTCAATTTATGCGAAATCAAGTACTCCAATGGACAATATGTGTTGAATAAGGCTGAATATGAAAAGATTCAGAACCGTCAGATGGCCTTTATAGACGAAACGAAGTGCAAGCAGGGCATCTTTTTGACACTTGTCACTACTTCTCTACCCAAGCAGAATGAGTATTCGAGTATGATAAATAGTGTAGTAGTGCTGGACGACTTGTTTAGGAATTAACTGAATTTTCTCATGTCAGAAATATTCGAAACTGAAGTTTCATATGTAAACTCAGTTTCGAATATACAGACAAAGAAACTTTACAACTATGGTGTTTGAAAAGAGAATAGCAGGAAGACTGGTGCGCCGGCAGGGGGATACCATCTTGAATATGATTACCCTGTCGCATTCGTTGGATATCCCTAAGGCGGAGCGGTCCCGATATTTCTCGGAGACTGACATCATTTCTGCCGGATGTGGCTTCTCTGCCCGCCCCTATCTGTACCGCATTTTCAAGTTAATGGAAGGCAGTACTCCTGCCGAATGTTGGGAGAAAATGGCTGCAAATGTAATCCCAGAGGATAAAAAGCAGGACTAACTTTTTTTCGCAAAATACCAGGAAAACACATCACGAAATGAAAAAATAAGTTAAATAGGTGTCTCCTTCCCCCACGAAGGAGACACCTAAGTGTAAAAAGTGAACCCCTTTTTCAGAAAAAAACACTATATTTGCGCCATGAAAGAAATATTAGAAACCATGCCAAGGATAGAACTCGCCCTGATTATTATCGGGGTGGCGGCACTCATGTTAGGCATCCTTTTTGGATATGTCATGATACATGAGTACAGGATGTATCTTGAGGATCATTGGAAGGCTCGCTTCAGCTTTTCCGATTTCTTCAAGCAGGAACAGTTTTATATCTTTTTATTTCTGGTTTCGATATACATCATGTCATTAAACCTCCTGTATTTCCTGGAGTGAACTTAACAATAAGCAAATAAATTTAAATAACAAATATAGTATTAGATTATGAAAAAGTTTAACAATCAATCCTATGGGGCGCAAGCCGGCCGTATGTACAATGGGGGGGCAAAGTTTTGTAGATTTGCCCTGTTCCCATTGATGTTGCTCATGTTGTTGCTTCTGCCTACACGTATGGTGGCGCAGAAGGCAGCTTCTAGTTCTAAGTATATAGCAACGTATGAATCCTCTACCCAAACCTTGACTTTCAAGGAATATGCGGGAGAAACCCTTCCTGAAAATAGTGCTTGGGTGGAAGATAAGATGACGGTGGCTACTATCAATCAGAATTTAAGGAATGGTACAATCGTACACATCGTTTTCGATAAGAGTTTCAGCACATTCACTCCTACATCGTTGTACAGTTTCTTTGGTAATCTCAGAAAACTTGAAACAATTACAGGCCTGGAATATCTGAATACAGAGAAGGTGACGGATATGAGCTATATGTTCTTTGCCTGCTCAAAACTCACCTCTCTCGACGTCACTAACTTCAATACCGAGAATGTGAAGAATATGGTCAGAATGTTCCATAACTGCTCAGCTCTCACCTCTCTCGACGTCACTAAGTTCAATACAGGGAATGTGACGAATATGAGATACATGTTCTGTGCCTGCTCAGCTCTCACCTCTCTCGACG
>JAJWAL010000009.1:40475-44775 GCA_021618535.1 Segatella copri
TCACTAAGTTCAATACAGGGAATGTGACTGATATGGGCTACATGTTCTATAACTGTTCAAAACTCACCTCACTCGATGTCACTAAGTTCAATACCGCAAAGGTGACGGATATGAGCAACATGTTCTTAAACTGCTCAAAACTCACCTCACTCGATGTCACTAAGTTCAATACAGGGAATGTGACTGATATGGGCTACATGTTCTATAACTGCTCAGCTCTCACCTCTCTCGATGTCACTAACTTCAATACCATGAATGTGACGAATATGAGCTTCATGTTCTATGGCTGCTCATCTCTCACCTCTCTCGACGTCACCAAATTCAATACCGAAAAGGTGACTAATATGAACAGGATGTTCTATAATTGTTCAAAACTCACCTCTCTCGATGTCACTAATTTCAATACCGTGAATGTGACGAATATGAGTTCTATGTTCGCCTCTTGCATGGCTCTCACAACCATCTACGTCAGCGATAAGTTTGTAACGGACAAGGTAACTAAAGGTTCTTCCATGTTCAATAATTGCAATAACCTTAAAGGTTTTATCTCTAGCAAGACAGACCACACCTGCGCCAACTACAAGACAGGCTATTTCACCAAGCTGGTAGGCAAGAATGGCGATGAGAAGATAGGAGCAGCGGGATATACTCTTGGTACGGATAATCTCGTACTTGACGACGATAAGGATTTCGTGGCTTACGAGCCATTCGCAGCCAAGGCTGCATCTTATAGCCGTTCTGTTAAGGAAGGCACCACCTGGGCAACGCTCTGCTTGCCATTCGAGGTATCTCTCGCCGACAAGAACTTCCGTGCCTTCAAGCTTCTCTCGGCTGATGATGTTATAGGAACCGTAGAACTCGAAGAGATAAAGACAAGGATTGAGGCTGGTACTCCTGTTATCATCAAGATGAACGAAGGAGTCACCTCGTTCAGCTTCTCTGAAACCTATAAGGCGATTGCTAAAGATGTTCAGACCTCAGAAACCGCTAATGGCAACTATCAGCTCCAGGGACTCTATACCCAGAAGGAGTTCAGCAAGGATACTGATAACAACTGCTACATCGTGAAGGGCGACAAGCTGATGAACCCAGCCAAACTGTTGGGTACATCAACAAAGTCTGTGGGCAGCAAGCCTTTCCGTGCTTACATGGTAGATAACTCTTCTGCTCCTGCAGCTGGTGCCAGAATGTTCAGCATCAGCGTCGGCGGCAGCACCACAGCCATCGAGCAGTTGGAGACTACAGCAGATAGCAAGGCTGAATACTACGACCTCCAGGGTCGTCGTCTACAGAATTTGCAGAAGGGTGTGAACATCGTAAAGCGTGGCGGCAAGACCATGAAGGTTATCATCAAGTAATAAAAAATAGTAATAAAAATAGATATGAAAAAGAAAAGATATATCAAGCCAGTGGTTAGCGTCATGGAAATGGAAACCACAGCCATCCTCGCCGGCTCTGTTATCCAGAAGGCGTCAGAAGCGGATTACAGCGACGAAAAAGTGAAGGATTTCTGGGATAATGAAACTAATAAGGGAATTTGGGCCGACTAGCCCCAGATTCTCTATCGTACCCCCAGGCAGCACATCTGATGCCTGGGGGCTTTTTCTTAATTTTTATCAGAAATCTCTTGCTGATATGAAAATAAAATCGTAACTTTGCGGTATCATTTTAAAACAGAAAGGTTATGAAGTACTTAGACCCTAAGGCAGACCTCACGTTCAAGAAGATATTCGGCAATCATCCTAAAAGACTGATCAGCCTCCTGAACGCACTCCTGCCACTCAGCGAAGAAGAGCAGATACACGAGATAGAGTATCTGCCAACAGAACTTGTGCCCCAGCTCGAAGGGGGAAAAAACACCATAGTGGATGTACTCTGCACCGATGTCAGAGGCAGGAAGTTCTGCGTGGAAATGCAGATGGAATGGTCTGACGCATTCCAGCAGCGAGTACTGTTCAATGCATCCAAGCTCTATGTGAGTCAGGCAAAAAAGGGAGGAAAATACAGCGAACTGCAACCAGTGTATTCTCTCAACCTGATAAATGATATCTTTGCGCATGATACTCCGGATTTCATCCACAACTACCGCATCGTGCACGATAAGGACAGCAATAAGGTCATCGAAGGCTTGCATTTCACCTTCATTGAACTCCCTAAGTTCACTCCTCATTCCATTGCCGACAAGCGCATGATGGTATTGTGGCTCCGTTTCCTCACAGAAATCAATTCCAACACGAAGGATATTCCTGCCGACCTGCTTAATGATCCGGAGATTGGAAAAGCCGTAGAAGATCTTGAAGTTTCCGGCTTTACTGATGCCGAACTCAGAGCCTACGACAAATTTTGGGATTCGGTAAGTGTTGAAAGAACCCTCCTGGATGACAGGTACCAGAAAGGAATGGAAGAAGGCATGGAAAAAGGCATGGAAGAAGGCATGAAGCAAGGCATGGCAAAAGGCGAAGAAGTAGGCAAAAGCCAAAGAAGTATTGAGATTGCTAAGAATATGCTGGCAAAAGGTATGGATGAGGCGACAATCCAGGAAATAACTGGTTTGACGGAAGACCAGATACTGCAGATTCAGTAGATACAATGCCTGGTGATAAATACGGAAAGAGGGGGTGTCATAAATCAATTTATGACACCCCCTCTTCTGATTATTCTTATTGATGTTGGATGAAAGGTAGGATTAGAACGTTAAATCTACTTCTACCGGACAATGGTCGCTGCCCATGATTTCAGTATGGATCTTAGCTTCTGTAATCTGTTCCTTGATACGGTCGGAGACAAGGAAGTAGTCGATACGCCAACCGGCATTCTTCTCGCGCGCCTTGAACCGGTATGACCACCACGAATAGGTTACCTCATCAGGATGGAGATAACGGAAACTGTCGGTGAAGCCAGCATTCAGAAGAACGGTCATCTTTTCGCGCTCCTCATCGGTGAAACCGGCATTTCGGCGGTTGGTCTTCGGATTCTTGATATCTATCTCTTCGTGTGCTACATTCAGATCGCCGCAGATGATAACAGGTTTCTTGGCGTCAAGAGATTTCAGAAACTTGCGGAAATCGTCTTCCCAGGTCATGCGATAATCCAGGCGCTTGAGTTCTGTCTGCGAATTTGGAGTGTAGCAGGTAACGAGATAGAACTGGTCATATTCCAGCGTGATGATTCTGCCTTCATGATCATGTTCCTCTACGCCCATGCCATAACTTACGTTTAATGGCTTGTGCTTGGTATAGATAGCTGTACCGGAGTATCCTTTTTTCTCAGCGTAGTTCCAATAACTCTCGTAGCCCTCAAACTGAAGGTTGAGCTGTCCCTCCTGCATCTTTGTTTCCTGCAGGCAGAAGAAGTCGGCATCGAGCTCCTTAAACTGGTTCTCGAAGTCCTTGCCTACGCAAGCGCGCAGACCATTTACATTCCAAGATATAAACTTCATCTTTTGTAATAATGTTGAATGTTGAATGTTGAATGTTGAATGGGGAGGAATGTTGAATTGCCAGTTGCTATGGCGTATGCCTAATTTAACATTCAACATTCAACATTCAAAAATTAAATTCTCTTCGTTTCTCCTCTCAGCAGACTCATAAACTCCTGGCGGGTGTTCAGTGAATTGAAGACTCCGCTGTAGTCGCTGGTGGTGGTAATGGAATTCTGCTTCTCTACACCGCGCATCTGCATGCACATGTGCTTGGCTTCTATCACTACCATCACACCCTGAGGATTCAATGTCTCCTGAATGCAGTCTTTAATCTGCTGGGTAAGACGCTCCTGTACCTGGAGACGATGGCTGTAGATATCTACCACACGGGCTATCTTGCTCAGACCGGTAATCTTGCCGTTCGGGATATAGGCAACATGCACCTTGCCGTAGAAAGGGAGCATGTGGTGCTCGCACATAGAGAAGAAATCGATGTCCTTTACGATAACCATCTGGTTGTATTTCTCTTCGAAGAGGGCATCGGTCAATACCTTGTGTGCATCCTGTGTATAGCCGCGAGTCAGTATCTGCATAGCCTTGGCTACTCGCATCGGTGTTTTTACAAGTCCTTCACGTTCAGGGTCTTCTCCCAAGAGCTTTAATACTTCTGTATAGTGTTCTGCGAGTTCGTCCAATCCCTCGCGAAATTCTGTTTCTGGATTCATCTTATTTAATTTATAATTGATAATTTATAATTAATAATTAGGCCTACGGTATCAATGCTGTAAACTATTAATATTAATTGTTAACTGAAGTTTCGCTAGTTTGCCCCACACGCCCTGAAAGGGCAGAAGCTCCTAGCCCAGGGCATCGCCCTGG
>JAJWAL010000074.1:0-15184 GCA_021618535.1 Segatella copri
AACCCATTTGTCCACCCTATATAATCCGATTAATTGTACTTTTGCCACTGAAAAAGGATTTAAGATTTTTAAATAACCTATTTGAATAGTAAACAAACAACCTAAAGGCGTTAAGTTATGAAGTTAAGAAAAACTTTACTTTCGTTTGCTTGTGCTATCATGGTGGCATTAAGTTTCACTGCTTGTGGTGATGACTGGGGCCGACAGGACGATCCTGCTGGCGGACAGATTTACCCATCTAAGACAACAGTGGCAACTTATGACTTTGAGTATTCAGAAGAGAAACCTGAGTATTCAGACATGATAAGTCACGATGAGTCATGTGAGGTGACCAATGATGAGACCCTCGCAAGTAATGTATTGCACATCAATGGTAAGGGTGGTGCCAAGATTGCCAATCCTTTCAATGGTGTGAAGTTGCAAAATGGTGCTGCCATCACTTTCGCTGTAAAGATTGATGCAGCCGTAGCTGAGGACGGAACTGTCGCAGATGTTGACTTGACCCGACCTCTTATCTCATTTGGTTCAGATGAGAAGGATGCTGCTGGTAATGATATCAGTGCTCACTTCTATATCACTGCCAATGGTCAGGTGGTTTACAACAAGCCTACCCAGTTGCAGAGTTTGAACCTGAATGAGAATGACCCTTCTTCTGTGAAGACAGGTATTCTCTCTCCTAATGAGTGGCATTTCGTAGCCCTTCAGCTTTCTACTGAAGGTTACCAGCTCTACGTTGATGGTAAGAAGAGCCTTTCTGGTTATCAGACATCATCAAGTGCTACCTCTTTCCAGTACAAGACCTTGGTTGATTCCATCAACTCTTTACCTTATTTATATATAGGTGGAGACAGCAAGTTGACAGCCGAAGAGACCAACACCGTATCTATCGACAATGTTACCCTGATCCGTAACATGATGGAAGAGAAAGACTGGAACAAGACCATTGGAGGTAATGGTGGTGGTGATGAAACATTCAAGCTTGTTGATTATGTTAATGGCGAGTCTCCTACTACCGAAATCGGTACTTCTGATTGCTCTGCAGATTGGTGGACAAGCTTCTCAGACTACTATCGTGTTCCTGCTGGTGCTACTCTCCACTTGAAATTTGAAAATCATACCTCAGGTGCAGGCAACTGGAATAACTGGAATCTCTGTGTCGCTACTGATGATGCTCGTAACGTCGGCAATTATGCCGAGCACTTTGTAATGCGTAGTGACCTCTTTGGTTGGGGTGGTAATGCTTCTACTTACAATGCAGCTAATATCTCTAATGAAGGTTATGGTGATTGGGAGCAGTTCAAGGCAGATATGGAAGGTGCACAAGTAGATATTACTCTTGAACGTAAGGGTGATGAAATCTATATGACTGCTATTGCTACGGCAAAGAATGGTAACGTTTATAAGGAAATGTATCATCAGACAATCGGTCAGGATGTGATTCGGGTATTCTTGATTGCAGATCATTCTTATCTCAAGTTGGATGCCAGTGGTTGCACAGTATCTGAACCAGCTAAGGTAGAAACGACAGAAATTGGTACTTCTGATTGCTCAGCTGATTGGTGGACAAGCTTCTCTGACTATTTCCAGATTCCTGCAGGTAAAACTTTGAACCTTGCATTCGAAAATCATACTTCGGGTGCTGGCAACTGGAATAACTGGAACCTCTGTGTTGCTACAGACGATGATCGTAACGTTGGCAATTATGCCGAGCACTTTGTAATGCGTAGTGACCTCTTTGGTTGGGGTGGTGCTGCTTCTACTTACAATGCTGCCAATATTACCAATGAAGGTTATGGCGATTGGGAACAGTTCAGGGCAGACATGGAAGGTGCCAAGGTGAACATTCAGTTGCAGCGTATTGGTGATGAAATCTATATGACAGCAGTTGCTACAGCTAAGAATGGTACAGTCTATAAGGAAATGTATCATCAGACCATCGGAACAGATATGGTTCGTGCATTTTTGATTGCAGACCATTCTTATCTCAAGCTGGATGCTAACAATTGCTACCTGGCTTCTCCTGTTTACGAATAGGTAAAGCTTAAAAAATAACATAAACAGAATAAATAATGAACAATAACATATTTCATAAGTTATTCTTGACCCTCGCTCTGGTGCTCCTTACTTTAGGAGCATCAGCGCAAGACAAGATAACCATAACGGGTACAGTCACAGATGAGACTGGCGAACCTGTCATCGGTGCTACTGTTATGGAAGCATTGACAACCAATGGTGTTGTTACTGATTTAGATGGTAACTTCAAGATTCAGGTGAAGAATGATAAGGCTAGTCTGAAGATTACTTATATCGGTATGCTCGGTCAGAACATCCGTGTAGGCAACCAGCGCAATATCAAGGTGGTTCTCAAGGATGAGAACAAGAGCCTTGGTGAGGTTGTGGTAGTAGGTTACGGTCATCAGAAGAAAGAGAGTGTGGTAGGTGCTATCGGTCAGGTGAGCAACAAGGAGTTGCTCCAGTCGCCTGCAGCCAATGTGTCTCAGGCTCTTTCTGGTAAGGTGGCTGGACTTGTTACTACCCAGACATCTGGTGCTCCTGGTGCTGATGACATGAAACTCTATATCCGTGGTCGTGCTTCTTTTGCTGGAGACAACCAGCCACTTATCATGGTAGATGGTGTAGAGCGTGAGTTTTCTCAGATTGCTCCTGATGACATCGAGTCAATCTCCGTATTGAAGGATGCTTCTGCTACAGCTGTTTATGGTGTGCGTGGTGCCAATGGTGTAGTCTTGATTACAACAAAACGTGGTTCTGATGCTAAGCCTGTGGTTAGCTTGACGGCTAACTGGCAGTGGTCTTCACCTACTCGTGAAGATACTTATCTTAACTCATACGACAGTGTGCGCCTCTTGAACGAAGCACTTGCCAATGACGGTCAGTCTCCTCAGTATGATGCTCATGATATCGAGATGTTCCGCAAGAGTTGTGCTGGTGAACTCTCTGGCTCTGATGCTTTACTCTATCCTAATGTAGACTGGTATGACACAGTGCTTTGCAAGTCAGCTCCTGCACAGCGTTACAATATCAATATTCAGGGTGGTACCAAGCGTATGCGCTACTTTGTTTCTGCTGAATATTATGATCAGCAGGGCTTGTTTAAGAACTTTAGCGAGGATCAGTATGGTAACAAGTCTAACCAGAGTTATAACCGTATTGGTTTCCGTGCAAACCTCGACTTCCTGATGACCAAGGATTTGACCGTATCTGTCAACTTCGGTACTCGTTTTGAGGAGCGTAAGGGTCCTAATAGTGATGAGCGTTTTGATGGTTCATATTCACAGGTGTTCTATAATTTGAACCACACACCAGGTTGGTTGTTCCCTGTTTCTTATCAGTTGAAAAATGATGATGGTAGTGTGCGTAATCTTTATGCAGGTTCTTCGCAGTATCAGGACAACCCAGTGGCTCGTTTGGCGAAAGCAGGTTTCTATCGTGCAACCAACACTATCAATGAGACCAACTTCATTGCCAACTACAAGATGGACTGGTTGACTCCAGGACTTTCTGCCCGTGCAATGGTAAGTTTCGACTATAATGCTTACTATGACCGTAAGTTTACGGCTAGTTTTGCTACCTATGAATTGAACAGAAACGCTAGTGATTTTAACGTAGCTGATTCTTATTATAAGTATAATTCTGATACCCAGCTTGCTTACGCAGGTGATGATCAAACCACGACCTACAAACTCTATATGGAAGGTCAGTTGAATTATGCCCGCAAGTTTGGCAAGCACGATATCACAGGAATGTTGCTTTACAACCAGAACGACTATCGCTATCAGGCTGAGTTGGCTCGCCGTTACCAAGGTTTGGTAGGTCGTGCAACTTATGGTTACGATGACCGCTATTTGGCAGAGGTTAACTTCGGTTACAATGGTTCTGAGAACTTCCGCAAGGGCAAGCGTTTCGGTTTCTTCCCAGCTTTCTCATTGGGTTGGAGACTCTCTAACGAGAAATTTATGAAATCAACCGAAAAATGGCTTGACAATTTGAAGATTCGTGCCAGCTATGGTGAAGTTGGTAACGACCAGTATCTGGTAAATGGTGTTCGTCAACGTTTCCTCTATGAGGAGAAGTGGGTACAATATGCCAATGCCTATCGTTTTGGCACCACGGGTGTTACAACCATTTATGAGAGTCAGTATCCTAACTATGACGTGACTTGGGAGAAAGCTCATAAATACAATGCAGGTGTAGACTTCAGCTTCCTAAACGGTTTGCTCTATGGTAGCTTCGATTACTTCTATGAGAAGCGTAATAACATTCTGACTTCTTACCAGAGCCGTCCTGAGTGGGTAGGTACTACAATGGCTGCAGGTAACCTGGGTGAGACCCAGAACCAAGGTTTCGAGTTGGAACTTCATCATTCAAATACCATCGGAAAGGACTTCCGTTACAATGTAGGTCTCAGCTTCAGCCATGCCAAGAATAAAATCAAGAATATGGATGAGCCAGCTGGTAAGACAGATTACCGTAAACGTGAAGGACATGCCATCAACCAATACTTCGGATTGGTATGCGATGGATTCGTGACTGCTGCAGATCTGGCTGACCCTAATTTCCCTAAGTCATCCTATGGTGACGTAAAGGTGGGCGATTTGAAGTATCGCGACATGAATGGTGATGGCTTCATCGATGGTAGAGACGAGACCTTTATCGGACTGAGTGATATTCCTGAGAATACATATTCTCTGACCTTGGGTGCAACTTACAAGGGATGGGGATTCAATGTGATGTTCCAGGGCGTAGATCATGTATCTCGCTATTATGACGCAGAGTCGATGTATGAGTTTGTAAATGGTGGTAAGGTAAAGAGTCACCATGAGGGTCGTTGGAATCCTACTATGAGTGAGGAATGGAACTTGGCAAATGCTACCTATCCATTGCTTCATTATGATTCAAATGGTAACCACAACCATCAGCAGAACTCCTTCTTCCTGAAAAATGGTGCATTCCTTCGTCTGAAGAACATAGAGTTGAGTTATTCGCTGCCAATGCAGTGGATCAAGCATCTTGCTATGAGCGAATGCCGCCTGTTTGTGAATGCGAACAATCTCATCACTTGGGATCACCTGGATGACTTGGTTGACCCAGAAAGTTCAGGCTCCAACAGGTATCCTATCATGAAGACAGTGAACTTTGGTGTAAACGTCAAATTCTAAAAGACTACGACAATGAAAAAATATATATTATCAGCTGCTTTGGTCTTAGGCTCGGGTATGGCTCTCACCTCTTGCGAAGATGCCTTTGGTAGTTTCCTCGATAAGGAACCAAGTAATGAGTTGACTGGTGACCAGACCTTTAGCAGTTGGACTACAATGGAGCAGTTCCATTTTGATACATACAACTTTTTGCTCAATGGTGCCAACCGCATCAATAACAGCTGGTTGGATGCTGCCACTGACTTAGCTGAGTCTAGTGTTTCATCCAGTGGTACACGTGTGGGCTTCAATATTGGAAATTATTATGCATCTGCAGCGTCTGCAGAGTTGACAGAACCTTGGGAATCCCGTTATCGTGGTATCCGTAAGTGCAACATGACCTTGGCTCGTATCGATAACGTGCCTAAAAGTACAGATGATACTCAAGAGCAGTATGAGGAGCATAAAAACTGGATAAAGGGTGAAGCTCGTTTCTTCCGTGCCTATTTTCTTTGGGAGTTGTTCCTGAGGTACGGACCAGTGCCGGTGGTTACTGATGTGCTCGACCCTAACGGCGACTTGCTCACAGGTTATACTACCCGTCCTACGCTGAAAGAAATGGTAGTCGATTTCATCATACCAGAGTTAAAAGCATGCGAGAATCAGGTGATGGACAAGGCAACCAGCGATGAGGACGGCAAGCAGGGACGCATTAACAAGCCTATCGTTAGAGCATTGCTTACACGCATCTATCTTTATATGGCAAGTCCTCGCTGGGCTGCCGAGAGCGGTATAACCTGGAATGATGCGGCAGACATGGCGAAAAGTTTTATCACTGACTTTGGCGATAGCTACGGCTTGTATCAGGGTGCAAATCAGACTCCTGAACAGCGCTACACCAATGCCATCTTGCTCAATGCCTACTCAGATAAGAACAACGAGGTGATATTCTATCGTAACGATGGAATGTTTAACTGGGGAGCTATCAGCAACGATACACCTGTAGGTGAGGGTGGTAATGGAGGTCTTTGTCCTAGTCAGAATCTCATCGATATGTATGATATGGCAGATGGTTCCGCACCTTTTACTGGCTATGATGCTACTGGTGCACCTCTCTATAATAATAAGGTGAACGGCGTGGCTGCACCAACGGTAAATGCAGCGAGTGGTTATGATGATACCAACCCTGTAATTAACCGCGACCCACGACTGGCAGCTTCCGTCTTATATAATGGTGTAACCTGGGGACAGGCGACGACAACCAAAACCAATGTTATTGATGTAACGGCTGGAGGTCGCGATAATCCATCTGGTAATGCTAATGCTACTCCTACGGGATATTACGTGAGAAAGTATATTCCAGAGGTGATACTCAACAATAACCATGCTGGTAGCAGTTATCGCAACTGGATTATCTCTCGCTATGCTGAGATTCTTCTCGACTATGTCGAGGCACTCAATGAGGTAGATTTTGCAGCCAATAAAAATGAGGTTTGCAACTTACTCGACCAGATTCGCCATCGTGCTGGCATCGTGGGCAGCGTCGGTGACCGTGCCGACCTGAACTCGCAGGAAGCTATGCGCAACTTCATCCATAAGGAACGTACCATTGAATTGGCTTTCGAAGAGCATCGATGCTGGGATGTGCGCCGCTGGAATGTGGCTAAGGAAGCCCTGGGTCGTGATATCTATGGTGTCAATGTAACCAAGAAGGATGGTAAGGATGTGTATACTCGTAAAGTTGCCCAGAACCGAGTGTTCCAGGACAAGATGTATCTCTATCCTATACCTGAGGCCGAGATGTGGAAACTCCCGTCCACCTTCCTTAATAACGAGGGTTGGAAGTAAGGCGACTTCCTGCTTGAAAATATCATCAAGAGTTGAGTAGATTGATAAAAAGAAGATTAGACAATGAAAAATATTATAGTTAAACATATCAAGCCAAGTGCAGCGCGAGTTTTAATGGCTGCAGCGCTCACCATGTCGGCTTCGGCAGCACTCGCTGCCAACGACGGCAGAACTATACATGGCAAGATCGTTGATACGAAGGGCAATCCTGTAACAGGTGCTATCGTTAATATCAACGAGGCACTTCGCAAGACCATCACCAATGCGGATGGTTGCTTTACCATCAAGGTAAAGCCGGGTGATGATCTCTACATCTCCAATCTGGGCTACAAAGACGAGCATGTTAAGGTGGCATTAAACCAGGACGAGGTGAGTGTAACTATGCAGGAGGACAATGAGTATGACCATCTGGCTCCTGTTGCCTTTACGGCAAAGCCTAAGAAGTTTGTCACAGAGTCAACCTCTACGGTAACCGGTTCGGAATTGGAAAAGCATCCAGTAACAGTACTGCAGAATGCATTTACCTCTACTCTGACAGGTGTTGAGACTTACGAGGCACAGTCAGAGCCAGGATGGAGTGAGACCAACATGTATATCCGCGGTATCCGTACCATGAACGGCAATGCCCGCTCTCCATTAGTGATTGTAGACAATGTGGAGCGTGACCTCTCTTTCCTCGATGCATATCCTATAGAAAGCATCACGGTACTCAAGGATGCGGCAGCCACAGCCATCTATGGCATGCGTGGTGCCAATGGCGTTATCCTCGTAACTACCAAGCGTGGCGAGGCAGGCAGAATGAAAGTGAATTTCACTCAGGAAGTAGGATTCCAGACCATTGCTGGCATACCTGAGAGCCAGAACTCTTACAACTATGCTCTTACCCGCAACCAGGCACGCTATCTGGATGGTTTGAGCCCAGAGTTCTCTGATTATGATATCGAGCAGTATCGCAAGGTTTGCAATGGTGAGGAACTCACTGGTATGGACAAGTACAAGTACTTCAATACCAACTGGCACGATACAATGCTTCGTGATGCCGCTCCTATGTACCGCACCAACCTGCAGTTGAGCGGTGGTAACGACCGTGCCCGCTATTATGTCAGTTTCTCTTATCTCCGACAGGAGGGTTTGTTTGATACCAAATGGACCAAGTATAGTGGCAGCTACAACAGTCAGGAGACTTTGAACCGTTATAACCTGCGTGTAAACGTAGACTTGAATGTCAACAAATTCCTTACTGTAGGTCTTGACTTGGGTGGCCGTATTGATAACATCGTGCAGCCAGGTATCGACGTATGGAATTTGTTTACTTGGGGTGCAGGAGAGAACCTTCCTATCTATCCGGTATATTGTCCTAACGGAGAGTTCTTCTTCCCAACCACTTCTGACAGTAAGAACGGTGCAGCCCAGATAGCAGGTCGAGGCATCGAGCAGAACCGTCGCCGTAATCTCTATACGACTGTTACCGCTACAGGACATCTCGATTCCCTGCTCCCAGGTCTGAAAGCACAGACTGTGGTGAGTTTCGACTCTTATGAGACTTTCCAAAAGGTTCAGCAGGCAGATATCGATGGCTATTATTATAATTTCCAGGACAACGTGGAAAGCGTAGATGCTTACAAGTATCAGCGTGTGCGTACCTTCAAGGCTCTGCCAGACCCTACAACCACTCCACGCGACTATTATTATAATATCAATAGCCGTTTCGGCTTGGCGTATAACCAGAAGTTTGGCAAGCACCTCGTGGATGCACAGGCATTTATGCGTACCTATAAAAACGTGGTAAGAGGTATGAATTCTTCTAACCGCTATCTCTCTTGGAATGCGCAGGGAATGTATGTATACAACGATCGCTATATAGCTAGCGCCAGTGTATCTCGCATGGGTTGTGATAACTACGCACCAAGTAACCGATGGGCTACATTCTATGGAGTGTCTGCTGGTTGGTTGGCATCAGAAGAAAGTTTCATCAAGAATCTCAAGGTATTCGATCTTCTGAAGTTACGTGCAAGTTATGGTACGGCAGGACAGGCTGCTACAGGTGTGTCTCGCTATCCATACCAAAGTATTTATGCACAGGGCAGTGGCTATAATTTTGGTACATCTCAGAACTATATCGAAGGTTCCTATGAATCTACTGCAGGTAACCTGAATAATATTTGGGAAAAGTCGGCGATGACTAACTTTGGTCTTGACTTCGACATCTTCCACAAGAAACTCTATGGTAGCGTGGATTATTTCAAGGAGTGGCGTTCACAGATTCTGGTAGACCGTGCCACCGTTCCGACCATTTTCGGATTGACAGCTCCACAGGATTCCTATGGTAAAGCAGAGACTTGGGGATGGGAGGCTTCTCTCGGACACCGCAATAATATCGGTAAGAACTTCAAGTACTATGTAGAGGGCAAGCTGACCTGGAACCGCAATAAGATTACCGAGATGGATGAGTTGACTCCTGATTATGCTTACCAGGCAAAGACCGGAAAGCGCATCGGCCAGCAGTTTATGTTCATTCTCGACCAGTGGGCTAGTGATCCTAACCTGATTCCTACCAGCTGGGAGGATGCACAGGCTCATCCAGAGAAATATCCTTATAGCGCTGCTGGTATCTACAAGCTGGGTAACGCTGTGTTCAAGGATGTTAACGGTGACCGCAAGATTGATACCTACGATCAGATTGCAAATGGTTATTCAAACTCTAAGATACCAGAGTTGATACCAACAGTAAACATTGGTTTCGAGACTTATGGCTTCGATGCCCGTGTGGTACTGACAGCTTATCTCAACAGAACAATTGAGTGTCGTGAGAATATGGACTACGGATTTGGATGGGGCGGAACCTCTACTCATGAGGTTACCAAGACTTGGGGTTACTATACCGATGATCCTACAGACCCACGTAACATCAATGCGAAGTATCCACGTCTCTCTACATCGTTCAGTAATGTAGACCGTAACTATCCATACAACACCAGCAATATCTGGTTGCAGAATGGTGATTTCCTCGCCCTTCGTAATGTAGAGGTAGGTTACTCTCTGCCAAAGGCATTGATATCCAAATTGTATATGACCAAGTGCCGCATCTACTTTAGTGGCTATAATCTATGCAACTGGAGTCACATGGGCAAGGGATTCGACCCAGAGAACCCAACTAACTACATCTGGGCATATCCTAAGACACGCTCATTCTCATTTGGTGTAAACGTAGAGTTCTAATGGTTTCTTAATTTTGACGAATATGAAAAAAAGAAATATCATTCTTTCAGCAGTCATGCTGATGTTGACAGGAACAGTCGCTACTTCATGTAGCGACTTCCTGGACAAGGAATACGATGCCTCACTCTCTGGAGATAAAATCTTCAGCGATGAGACTCAGACACGTGGTTTCCTTGCCAATATATATACCAACTTGCCTGATGGATTCGCTCCGCTGAACGATGATCAGTTTACTGGAGCTTCACGCGACTGTATGACCGATAATGCCACCACCTCCTGGGGTTTGCATTATTATCCTAAGGTGTCTACAGATACTTATACAGCTGCCGATCATCCATTGCTCGGCTTTTGGAATACAGATCTTTATGGCATCCGCAAGTGTAACCAGTTTATGAAGCAGGCTCGCAAAGAAGTTATTGGCAACAATGCCAAGGATGGTGATGACAACTGTCTCTACGACCGCAATATGGCGGAGGCACGTCTGCTGCGTGCCATCTTCCATTTCGATCTTATCTGCTGGTTTGGAGACTGTCCTATTATCGCTGAGGATGCCGATGGTAATCCAATCATCTTCGATATGGGTGAAGCTGGTTCTATGAATATGAAACGCACCCCAGCTGCCGAGGCACTGGAGTGGGTAGCAGCAGAATGTGACAAGGTGAAAGACGTACTCCCATTCCGTTATGCTGATGAGGGTAGTAACTGGGGACGTGTGAACGGAGCCGCTGCCTACGCTCTGAAGAGCCGAGCTTTGCTCTACCGTGCTTCTTCTCTCTACAATGAGAGTGGTGACAAAGCACTGTGGCAGAAGGCTGCCGATGCAGCTACCGACTTCATAGCCAAGAACAACCAGCTCAGCAATAAGTACCATCTTTTGGAAACAGGCGATGCCAACCATGACTATTACAATATCTTCTCTAATGCCACCAACCCTACTCAGAATCCAGAGTTCATTCTGGCTCGTTCTATTTGGGGAGGTCTGGCTGGATCCAGAAAGGTAGAACAGGTATTCTTGCCTGTGGGTTTCACCGGTAATTTCAGTGGCGCAGGACGTACCAATCCTACCCAGAACTTCGTAGACTGCTTCGAGATGAAGAATGGTAAGCATATTGACGAGGAAGGTAGCGGATACGATGAGCAAAATCCTTACAAAGATCGTGACCCTCGACTTGATCAGATTGTCTTCCACCAGAATTCAGTTTGGGGCGTAGCTTCGGATGGTGAGCAGCGTAATATTGATATCTCTTCCAATACAGGAGAAGCAGGTATCGACTACAGCTCAGCCATGGGCGGAACTTATACTGGTTATTATCTCAAGAAGTTTGTCAACAACATTTCTTGCAAGAATCCTACTAATTTCCTCCACGCTTGGCCTATCTTCCGTTATACGGAGATACTTCTCAATGCCGCAGAGGCTCTCAATGAGGCACAGGGACCAAATGCTGCCTATAGTTATATCAATCAGATACGTAAACGTGCCGGCATGCCTGATTACAGCGGCATGAACCAGGCTCAGCTGCGTGAGCGTATCCGCAATGAACGCCGTATTGAACTGTCTTTCGAGGATCATCGCTTCTTTGATGTGCGTCGTTGGCAACTCTATAAGAATGTCACTCGTACAGGTGAGGTATCTAAACCACGTTACGAGCAGGTGCTCAACCTCTATGGTGTAAAGGTTACAGGAGCTGATGTCGTAAATGCTCCAGTTTTCACCTATGGTAAGGCAGAAACCAATGATCACATTGTTTTCAACTATCCAAAGAACAACTACTTCCCGATTCCAGCCAACGAGGTGAAGCGTGCGCCTAATCTCGGTCAAAACCCAGGATGGGAGATAAATGGCGACTCTAAGAAGGACGACACCACTGAGGGTGGAGATAACACTGAAGGTGGCGAGACTACTGAGGGTGAAACAACCGGCAAGTAATCTTTGTCAATATACATTATATATTTTAGGTGAGGTCTATGGCGAAAACACCATAGACCTTCCTTGGTTTAAAAAAATCATATCTTAAACTTGAAATCGTATGAAGAAGTTATTACTTTCTATCATGAGCCTGATGGCGATGAACGGAGCTATGGCTCAGACGGCTGTCGGCGATAATGAGCTGGCTAATGCATACGCTACCCAAACGATAACAGGGCGCATCGCGGTGCATGATCCTTCTATCGTGATGGATGTTACGGGCTCTACCACCAACCCTAAATATTATATCTACGGTTCGCATCTGGGCAGAGCCAAGACTTATGCTACGGGCAACTACCAGATATGGAACACTTTCAAGACGGGTGAAGAAAATGCCGGAACCAGCAACAGTCTTTTTGCTGACGTGAATGGTAAACTAGTGAACTTCAAGGACGCTTATTCCACCCAAATGGTGAAGAAGGTGAAGAACTATAAGGGCGAGGAAGTCGATTTTCCTAACTTCGATGCCCATGCCTGGCAGGCGAAAGGCAATAATGTGAAAGGCATGCAGTGGGCACCAGACGTCATCTACAACAAGACCATGAAGAAATGGTGTATGTATATGAGTCTGAATGGCGACAACTGGTGCTCTACCATCGTGTGCTTTATATCCGACGACCTCGAGGGACCTTGGATTTATCAGGGACCAGTGGTATGCTCAGGCTTTTCGGGAAGATATGCCCACAATGGTTTCGCAGCCTCAGGTGACTGGAAGAATACCGACTTGGCGATTGCTACAGGTTGCACATCCCTGCCTCAGCGATACAACACGGACGAATGGAGTCCTTATGGTCCCAACTGTATCGACCCATGCGTGTTCTATGATGACGATGACAATCTCTGGATGAGCTATGGCTCATGGTTTGCAGGCATCTTCATGATTAAACTTGACAAGGAGAATGGTCTTCGTGACTATACTTATACCTACCCATACCAGGTGAAGGGAGTAACAACTACAGCGGGAGCGGCAAATGCAAATGCTACCAGCGACCCCTATTTCGGCAAGAAGATAGCTGGTGGCTGGGGTGCTTCCGGCGAGGCAAGCTATATCCAGAAGGTGGGCAAGTATTATTATCTCTTTATGAGTTATGGTGGTTTGACGGCTGCCGGTGGCTATCAGATTCGTGTTTTCCGTTCAGAGAAACCTGATGGACCTTATAAGGACTGTCTGACCTCTACGGGCATAGGAGCCGTATATGACAAGCCAAGAGTCAACTTTGGAACTGACGCCAATCGCGACGAGGGTGTGAAACTCTTCGGCAACTACCAGTGGGAAACCATGCCTAATGCTGAACTGGCTCAGGGACATAACTCAGCCATCGTAGACCATAAGGAACGAGCACTCATCGTTTACCATACCCGCTTCATGAACAGAGGTGAGGGGCATGAGGTTCGTGTACATCAGCTCTTCGTTAACCAGGACGGTTGGCTGGTTGCTGCTCCTTACGAGTTTAGCGGCGAAACTTATACTGATAATGATATTGCTACCCAGCAGCTCTATGATGCAACAGAGGTAGAGGGAGATTATCAGATCATAGCTCATCCTTACCGTCAGAATACAGCGGCAATGGATTATGAGAAACCTGTTACCATCCATCTCAATGCTGATGGTTCTATCTCAGGCGAGTATACCGGAAAATGGGAACTGGTGAGCGGTACAAGCTACATCAATCTTACCTTGAAGGGTGTTGCTACAGCCAATGCTGAGGTGAAGTTCAAGGGTGTGCTTACCGAGCAGACCATCGATTATACCAATATCAAGGCGCTCTGCTTTACAGCCCTCAGTTCTTCTGACGGTTTGGCTACATCAGGTGGTGCCAGCTTGCAGACTCGCGGCTTGAGTATCTGGGGAAGCAAGGCTGATGCCAAGGCGGCTATCAAATATACATTGGATAAGACCAGCGTTCCTTTTGCAGATGGTGCTACTTTGAATTCTATGCCAAAGCTCCCAACAGAGGGGCATCTCGGTGCTACCATTTCATGGAAGTCAAGCAATCCTTCTATCCTGACCGATGAAGGCGTAGTAAAAGGCAAGGGTAAGGTCACCATGACCATGACTATCAGCAAGGATGGTTATGAATATACTAAGGATTATAACTTGAACATCGATGCTGAGGCTGAGGAAACGACTCCAGTTTACTATCCGGAATCTTCTGTAAAGAATACTACTTCAGGATGGTGGCTCAACTTCTCTCCTTACTACGAGTTGCAGGCTGGCAAGAAGATGCAGTTTAAGTTCTATAACTATAGTGATATGTCTGCGGCATGGAACAACTGGTGCTTGGCGGCTACCCAGATAAAGCGCGAAGATGCTGGCTATGGAGCAGATAAGGAGTACTTTGTTATCAGAAATGATTTCTTCGGATGGGGTGGAAGCTACAATGCTTCCGGATTCACCCACGATTTTGATACGAGCGACGAAATGAATGTATTCATAAAGGATATGAATGGCTCTTTGGTTGATATGACTGTTAGCTTGACTGCTGCAGGCGTATTCAAGATGGAATCTACCATCACGACTACAACCAACAAGGTATATCATTATACCTATACCACCACATTGACAGCTAAGCCTTCTAAGATTATTCTCTTTTTCGTGAACGAGAAATCTTATATCGACGGCTCAAGCCTTTCTACAGGCATCTCGAACCCTATCATCATCCAGAAGAAGAATGATGGCAAGTGGTTCAACCTCTCCGGTCAGCAGGTAGACAAGAGCTACAAGGGTGTAGTGATTGTGAACGGAAAGAAATTTGTGAACAAGTAATTCTCTTATATATAATAAGGTGTAATTATATGAAGATTTCTAAAATACTATTGGGAGCAGCAATGTTCATTGCTGCTCCTGTTGTAAAAGGCGGTTGCCAGATGATGGCACAGAATGCTCCGCAGGAACCGATTGTGGTAGATACTCCTTTTGTCCACGACCCCGTAATGGCGTATGAGAATGGCAAGTACTATCTCTACTGCACAGGTCATGGCATCACGCAGA